>SKOH01000019.1 GCA_007120165.1 Clostridiales bacterium | reverse complement strand
GGCCATATCCCCGCCCACAAAGGGGGAGCCCTGAGATATTTGAAAAAGAATTTTCCGGTTAAAGAGGAAAAATTAAAGAATTAAAATTAAAGCGTAAAAACACAGCGTAAAACAAAGCGAATAAACAAAGCGTTCAGGCTGCGAATGCAGCCTGGAACGCTTTGTTTATTTTTTGGGAAAAACTTTATTTTCGTTGACCAGATCCTGTTTCAGCTGCCATAAAGCCTCGGAAAGATCCACCTTATAAATTTGGGGCCGGGTCAGGCGTCGATACTCCGGCCACAGGGAATCCAGCTCTTTTGAGACCTTATCCTTGATCTGCTGGGTCGTTTGCCGCTGATACACCAGTTCGCCATCAATAAAGATCGGCTGCAGCAGTTTTTTTAACCGGTAGTCGGTAAAGGTGGTTTGCTTCCAGGTATAGACCGGATGAAAAATGGTTAACGGTTGATCCTCGTCGATCACTTCGTCGTCCAGGGCGATCAGGTCCGCCTGGGCCTTTCCGGTCTTCTCGTCATAGATCCGGTAGACATTCTTAAACCCGGGATTGGTAATCTTCTCCGGATTGTTGGAAATTTTGATTTTCGGCACCAGCTCTCCATCTTCCTCCGCGGCGCTGAGCTTATAGACGCCCCCCAGGGCCGGGCAGTTTTTCGAGGTGATCAGATTGGTACCCACGCCCCAGCCGTTGATCTCCGCCTTCTGATCTTTTAAGGCGGAGATGGTATCCTCATCCAGGTCGCTGGAGGCCACAATGATCGCGTCGGGAAAACCGGCCTCATCCAGCATCCTGCGGGCCTGTTTCGACAGATAGGCTATGTCTCCGGAGTCGATTCGAATGCCTTTGGGCTTATGCCCCTGGGTCCGAAGCTCGTTGAATACCGTAATGGCGTTGGGCACCCCTGCCTCTAAGGTATTGTAGGTATCCACCAGCAGCAGGCAGTCGTCGGGGTAGGCCTTGGCGTAGGCTCTGAAGGATTCCAGTTCTGTCGGGAACTTTTGGATCCAGCTATGGGCCTGTGTACCAACGACCGTAAGATCAAACTTCATGCCCGCCAGCACATTGGACGTGGAGCTGCAGCCGCCGATGACCGCGGCCCTTGCTCCGTAAACCCCGGCGTCGGGGCCCTGGGCCCGTCGAAGTCCGAATTCAAATACCGGGTCCCCTTTGGCGGCGGTTACAATCCGGGCCGCCTTAGTGGCAATCAGGGACTGATGATTCATCACATTCAGCAGGGCGGTTTCAATCAGCTGGGTCTCAAAGCAGGTCCCCTTGACCCGAAGAATCGGCTCGTGGGGAAACATTACCGTTCCCTCCGCCACGCCGTAAATCGTACCGCTGAACTTGAAGTTTCTGAGGGCGTCGATAAAATCCTCTTTGAAGGTGCCCAGAGAGGCCAGGTAGGACAGCTCATCCTCGTGGAATTTTAAGTTTTCAATGTAGTCAATAACCTGTTCGATCCCGGCGATAATGGTGTATCCGCTGTGGCAGGGGTTTTCTCTGAAAAACAGATCAAATACCACAATCTCGTCGGTCATATCGTTTTGCAGATAACCGTTCATCATCGTCAGCTGATAAAAATCGGTAAGTAGCGAAAGGTGCTTCATTTCATTCATGGCTATACCTCTTTCTTGTTATATTTTCCTATTAAAACCCTGATGATCAGCAGGGCGGGTGAAACCTTGTATTTTCGTACTATCAAATTATAACAAATATTTTGTCAAGTCGCCAATACAAAGGGGAAGAATATTAGGAAAGATACTACACTTTCGGGATTATCTATAGTATAATGAGTTGTTAAGAAGCCTTGAAGCACTTCACCCTGAAAGAGATTCCCTCGGCGTGAAGTTTTTTCATACCAAAATTGAAAAAGCCCTGGCAAAAGGGTTTATAAATAGGAAATTAAAGGAGTGAGCAGGATGTCAAAAGGAAATTATTATGTAACCACCCCCATTTATTACACCAATGCAAAACTGCATATCGGTCATACCTATACCACGGTGGCTGCGGATGCACTGGCCCGTTTCAAACGGTTTACCGGATACGATGTAAAGTTTTTGACGGGAACCGATGAACATGGGCAAAAGATCCAGGAGGCGGCGGAAAAATTAGGCAGAAGCCCCCAGGAACATGTGGATGAGATGGTCAAAAGCATCAAATCCCTATGGAATACCATGGACATCTCCCATGATGTGTTTATTCGAACCACCGATGAAAAGCATAAAAAAGGGGTACAAAAGATTTTTCAGCAGCTCTACGACCAGGGGGATATCTATAAGGATTTTTATGAAGGATTTTACTGCAAGCCCTGTGAATCATTCTGGACCCAGTCCCAGTTAGCAGAAGAGCAGGCTTGTCCCGAATGCGGACGGAAAACGGAACTGGCCAGGGAAGAGGCGTACTTCTTTAAACTGTCCAAATATGCGGACCGGCTGAAAAAGCATTTCAGCGACCATCCCGAGATCTGTTATCCTGAAACCCGACGAAAAGAGATGATCAACAACTTCCTGGAGCCGGGACTGGAAGACCTTTGTGTTTCCCGTACCAGTTTTGACTGGGGAATTCCGGTACCCTTTGATACAAACCATGTAATCTACGTCTGGTTTGATGCGGTATGCAATTATATTACGGCCCTCGGATACGGCGAAGACCATGATAGGGACTTTAAGAAATTCTGGCCGGCCAATGTTCATATTGTCGGTAAGGAGATTGTGCGTTTCCATACGATTATCTGGCCGGCGATGCTGATGGCCCTGGATCTGCCCCTTCCCGATATGGTCTACGGACACGGGTGGATTTTATTTGCCGCCGATAAGATGTCCAAATCCAAAGGAAATGTGGTCTATCCCGAAGTGCTGATTGAGCGCTACGGACTGGATGCACTGAAATACTTCCTCCTTAGGGAATTTGTCTTCGGCCAGGACGGCAACTACACGAACCAGACCTTTATTGCCAGACTGAATGCGGACCTATCCAATGATTTGGGGAATCTCCTGAGCCGAACCGTGGCCATGGTGGAGAAATACAATGGCGGCCGGATTCCCGAGGCCGGCGCTGTGGGTTCTGTGGATGATGAGCTGCTGCGAACGGTTGCGTCGGCGGCATCTAAAGTGGAGGACCATATGGAGGGCCTTCAGTACCACGAGGCCTTGGAAGAAATCTGGACCGTCATCGGACGGACCAACAAATATATTGATGAGACGTCCCCCTGGGTTCTTGCAAAGGACGAGAAGGACAAACCCCGTCTGGATACGGTGCTTTGGAATCTGACGGAATCCCTACGGGTCATTGCCATTCTTCTAAAACCCTTTATGGAAGCCACCTCGGCAAAGATCTGGAAACAGCTGGGTCTTACCGAAGAGATGCACTGGGACGACGCCAAATACTTTGGGAAAATCAAGCCCGGAGTGAAGGTGGAAAAGGGCGAGGCCCTGTTTCCCCGTCTGGATGTGAAAAAGGAAGTGGAATTTTTGGAAGAGGAAAACAAACGGGTGGCCAAAGCCCAGCAGGAAGCGAAAGAGGCCGCGGAGAACCCCCGGGAAAATACCGGTAAAATCACGGAAAAACCGGCGGATACCTCTACGGCGGAACCGGCGGATAACGCCAAGGGAGGATCACCTGCCGAAGCCTCGGATAAGAAAAGCCCCATGGCAACCATTGACGATTTCGCCAAGCTGGAGTTTAAAACCGCAAAAGTCATTGAAGCCAAAGCCCATCCCAATGCGGATAAACTGCTGGTGCTGCAGCTGCAGGTAGGTTCTGAGACCCGTCAGGTGGTATCGGGCATTGCCAAGGATTATAAACCGGAGGATCTGATCGGAAAAGACGTGATTCTGGTTGCGAATTTAAAACCGGTGAAACTCCGGGGGGAAAAATCCGAAGGCATGATTCTGGCCGCATCTAATGAAGACAAACTGGTCCTTGGAACCCTGGACGGAGAAATTCCATCGGGGACCGTGGTAAGCTAGAAAGGAGGATTTTGATGTTTGATTCCCATGCCCATATGGACGATAAGAAATTTGATCCCGATCGACGGGAGGTCTTAAAGGCGGCGAAAACCGCCGGCGTCAACTATATCGTAAACCCCGGAGCCGATATCAGCTCTTCTGCAAGAGCCGTTAAGCTGGCAAAGGAATATGCGATGATCTACGCCGCCATCGGGGTCCATCCCCATAGTGCTAAGGACTACGATGAAAAGGCCGAGGAAGCCCTTAGAAGCCTGGCCATGGAAAAAAAGGTGGTGGCCGTCGGTGAAATCGGCCTGGACTTTCATTACAATTACTCGGAAAAAGAAGCCCAGCGAAAGGCTTTTATTTCCCAGATCAAATTAAGCAAAGAGCTGAAACTGCCGCTGATTATCCACGACCGGGAGGCCAACGGCGAGGTATTTGATACCCTTACCGCCCACGAGGCCCAGGAATACGGCTGCATTATGCACTGCTACTCCGGCAGCCCGGAACTGGCCGAGGAGTACGTCAAAAGAGGGTATCATATCTCCATAGCGGGGCCCATCACGTTTAAAAATGCGAAAAAGCCCTATGAAGTGGCAAAAGTCGTGCCCCTTCAGCAGCTCTTGATCGAAACCGATGCGCCCTATTTAGCGCCGGAGCCCAGGAGGGGCCGGCGAAATGAGCCGCTGATGGTGCGCTTTGTGGCGGCCAAGGTGGCCGAGGCGAAAGGGATTTCCGTCGAAGAGGTGATCCGGGTTACCGAGGCCAATGCGAAAGCCTTCTTTAAAATTGTTTAATAATCGTTACAAGCAATAGGTGACTAACATTCAAAAAAACTGCAAAGAATTTCCTGCCAAGGTGAATAACCTTGGCTTTTTTTTTGAAATCCTCCAGAGTCCTAAGCCCTCCGATATAATCCTTCCCTATCAGCCATAGCCGCTGTAGAGCATAAAAACGTTTATATAATGCAAATCGGGGTAAGAAAGTTAAACAGCAGAATGGTAAAGGAGGAATTCCAATGAAAAGCTGCAGCAGTAATGAAACCCTTCAAAAAACTAAGGTACTCCTCGGGCTGTGGGCGATTATCTCTGGGGCCGCGTTGTTTATGGGCGCCGGTTACAATATCATACCGGAACAGGAAGCGGAAAATGTTTTTCGGGAACAGAGCCGCCAGGCGGCTGAGGAGCTTCCTTACTCCACCGAGATACGATACGT
>SKOH01000222.1 GCA_007120165.1 Clostridiales bacterium | reverse complement strand
CCTTCAGTACATAGGCCATTCGCTGGGTGTCTGTACAGAGGGTAAGATACTGAAGGCCGATGTCGCAGTGAAGAAGATCTCCCGGCATTATGGTTTCATCGAAAATCCGAAAACGGGGGTCCCCTTTTCGCTGCAGACTTACATCCGGACTGAACCATGCACTAAGACCCAAATCGTCGATTATTTCATGCATCCACCACTGAATATCCGCTGTTGTGGTGACACCGGGAGTAATGGTCTTTAAAGAAAAGGCGCGGTCAATAATAGTGGTCGCCACCTGATAGACCTCTGGGTAGAGGGCAATTTCTTTTTTCGTTCTGGTCTCCAGCCACGTCCTACCTAAGTCTTCTGCGCTTTTTACTTTCTTTTGCCACTCAGAACCCAGGGTCTCAACCACCTTTTCATTGAGGTAGCCGGATACACCGTCGGTCAGTCCATGATTTTCTGAGTAATTTACTCCGATGGTCTTTGGCTGAAGCCTCGCCACCAGGTTTTTCAGGCACTGCCACTGGTCTTCCTTATCCCGTTCCCATATTCCCTGATAGTAACGTTCCAACCGCTGATTCGGACCGAAGATGCTGTAGCGGTCCACGGTGGTTCCATTAAAATGAAAAACGAGGATCGAGAGTCGGGAGGCGGTTTTTTGAAGAGGCGGAATCAGGGTTTGAAAAACCGGATCCTCGTTATATTCCCGGGAAGGAAGGATCCAAAGTTCCAGCCCCGCTTGATCCATTAATTTTGGAAGCAACTCATCTAAACGATGCTCCAGCAGATCATCAATGATTTCATACTGATTTTTGATCGGCAAAATACCGTATTCCTCTTTTCGATTATTCATCATCTTCCCCCTAAGACTGGTTTTATGAAAGCAGGTATCTAAGCTTTTGTGATTTTGATATTTCCATCTTAGCATTTATCGGAGGCTGATACAATATTAAGAATTTTTCAAACAAAGGGAGTCAGGAAAGGTTGACTGAAACCCTGCTGATAATCCTGCAGCAATTTGGGTATAAAATTTTTAATGAAGTTTCTAAACCAATCCATAATTGAAAGGAGTGTCTACACCTTGTTTACGGATATGCAAATGGTGTTTATCGTGCTGATTATTACGGCTTTATGTTTTTTAGTCCCCCGCTTCCGCTCGGATATGGTGGCCCTGGCTTCATTACTGGCCTTATTTTTGTTGGGCGTCCTTACCTTGGAGGAGGCCTTTGCCGGATTTTCCAATAGTGTGGTGATTATGATGGGAGGACTGTTCATCGTTGGCGAAGGGGTCTTTCAGACGGGTTTGGCGGAAAAAGCCGGAAATATGATCATTAAGTATACCGAAGACAGCGAATTTAAACTGACCATGGGAATGATGCTTCTGGTGGCGCTGCTCAGCGGGTTTATGAACAATACCGGAACCATCGCCATATTGTTGCCGGTGGTTGTGAGCCTTTGCAGAAAACTTCAAATCCATCCGGGAACACTTTTGATGCCTTTGGCCTTTGTCAGCAGTATCGGAGGGAGTCTTACCCTTATCGGAACCGCTCCCAACCTGATTGCCAGCCAATCTCTCAGTGATTACGGGTACGACCCGTTAGAGTTTTTGTCCTTTGCGCCGGTGGCCGTGGTGGTTTTGGTAGTCGGCATGCTTTATTTATGGACAATCGGTAGAAGAATGCTAAAGCAGCCCTTACAGGAAGATCCGGATAAGTCCGTGGAAACGGAAAAAGATCTGCTCACGCTTTATGATGTGGAAAAATATCTACATAAGGTTGTGGTCCCGGAATCCTTCAATCCTTCAGAAAAATCCTTAAAAGAACTGACCTGGGCCACGGATTATCAGGTTACGGTGCTGGAAGTGGTGAGGGAACGTTCCAAAACTCCGCTGGCCTTCGCAAAGAAACGGGAAAATGAACCCGTCAGTGCGGACTACGTGCCCCGTCCCGGGGAGGTGCTTATTGTCTACGGAGAACGCGGTGCCGTTAATGCGTTTAGCGACGAGACCGGTATTCGGCATCTTCCGAGGGAGGAGGATGAAGAATATACCCTGGACACCAGTCGTTTAGCGGAGGTGATCCTTACTCCCCATTCCCGATACATCAACCGAAGCATTAAAGAGATCGACTTCAGGGATTCCTACGATCTTACGATTTTAGCCCTGAAGCCCCAGTATAAGGATGCAATGAAGCCGGAAGCCGAGAAAAAGCTGCTATACGGAGATACGCTGCTGGTTTATGGTCAGTGGAAGGATATCGACCGCTTATACGAAGAGATGGAGGATACCGTGGTGTTAAGTCATATCAAAGAGGTGAAGGAACGTACGTATTCTCCGGTCCATCGATTGATCGCCGGGCTGATTTTATTATTTATGGTGGTAATGATGGTCTTTCAGATTCTGCCGGTGAGTATTACCGTCTTGATCGTGGCCCTTTTAATGATTATCACCCGGTGCATACGGCAAGTGGATCAGGCCTATCGGTCAGTGAACTGGCAGACAATGATCCTGATCGCCTGCATGATGCCGATGGCTACAGCGCTGGAAAATACCGGAGGAATGGAACTGATCTCCGACCGGCTGGTGGCTACCCTGGGAGGTATCGGCCCCCTTGTGGTAATGGCGGGACTTTACGGGATTGCTTCAATCTTCAGTCAGTTCATCAGCAATACTGCAACGGCGGTACTACTGTACCCGGTGGCGATTATCACCGCCGAAAATATGGGGGTCAGCCCCTACCCGATGGTAATGGCGGTGGCCTTCGCTGCAAGTATGGCCTTTGCCACACCGGTGGCAACGCCCCCTAATGCCATGGTAATGGCAGCAGGGAAATACAAGTTTTTGGATTTTATCAAAATCGGCACACCCCTTCAACTGATCATCGGACTTTGCATCGTATTGCTGCTTCCCGTGTTCTTTCCTTTTTAGGATCAACCGTTTAGCGGAAAAGACAAGTCATTCCTCGGTCTGAAGGCGGAGCAGGCTTCGGTCCGAGGCTGTATTTTGGGCTGAATCAATTGACAAAACAACGGGCAATCGATATGATAAAGAGGAAATCATAATAAACCGCAAGGGGTTCGATTGAATGTATGCAGGAGTTCTTATCTAGGAATTAAATAACAAGAATGAAAGGAGACAAAACCCGTAATTGACAGGGTATATTTGTCATGGAATTCTTTTCTCTTTGATTCTTGTACTGGATAACGAACACCGGCCAATAGGAATAACAGCTAGCCGTGGGTTTTTGCACGGTTTTTTTTATTCCAACGATTTTTTCATTCATGGAGAATCCATGTTATTCCGTAGGCTCGGTATAGGCCTGCGGTTTTTTTGATTTCATTTTTATGGAAGTATAACGAAAATAAACAGTAAATGATAGAGGAGGAGAAAACGTTGAATCAACACACCTTAGATATATTAGAATACCAATGGATTAAAAATGAACTAAAAGCATATATTATCTCCCCGATCGGAGAAGATTTGGTAGAAAAAATGGCGCCCTCGGTGGATATTGAAATCATACGTAATCGTCTGAGGGAAATGGACGAAGTAATTAAAATTTTAGAAAAAAGCGCAAGTGTTCCGATTCATGGATTGGAAGGGATCCTGGAAATCCGGAGGAAGCTGGAAAAGAACGCAGTGCTGCAGCCGAAAGACCTGCAAAAAATCGAGGCTTTTTTGCAGGAAGGGCGGAAACTGAAAAAATTTATGCGGGAATTCGAGTATGTGGCGCCCTTGGTGAGCGCCTATGCCCTATCTTTTTACGAAATGCGGGAGATTGTGGAGGAGATCCAAAAGACCATTCGCCATGGGAGAGTGGATGACCAGGCAAGTCCGCAATTAGAACGGATCCGAAAAAAACTGCGGATTGCCGAAGGAAGACTCAAGGAAAAACTCGACGGGATACTCCGATCCCCACGGTACAGCCCCTATCTGCAGGAAAATCTGATCAGCAAACGGGGAGAGACCTATGTAGTGCCGATAAAAAGTGAACATCAAAAGCATGTGGAGGGAAGAGTGGTGGACCGATCGGCATCGGGCATGACGGTGTTTATCGAACCCCGGGAGATTGCGAGGCTCTCGGAAGAGGTGACCAGACTTAGAGGCGAAGAGGAAAAGGAGGAGTACCAGATTCTTTTTACGCTGACGGGACTGATCCAGGCCTATCAGCGGGAGCTTAATATCAATTCGGAGTTGATGGGAAATTACGACTTTCTGATTGCCAAAGGCAAATACAGCCAAAGCATTGGGGGGCGGAGGGTTTTATTGAACGATGAAGGACGCATCAAACTCCGTAGCGGGAGACATCCCCAGCTGAAAGAGGAGGCGGTCCCTTTGAATGCAGAGATCGGCGGAGAGTACCGGGGACTGATTATTACCGGCCCGAATACCGGTGGGAAAACCGTTGCCATTAAAACCTTGGGACTTCTTACGTTAATGGTGCAGTCCGGACTTCATATTCCCGTGGAGAAGCACTCGGAAATGGCGGTGTTTGAAAAGATTTTAGTGGATATCGGAGACGGCCAGAGCATCGAGCAGAACTTGAGTACGTTTTCCTCCCATATCGGAAATGTGATCCATATTATTAAAGAGGTCAATGAAAAATCCCTGGTTATTATGGATGAGCTGGGGGCCGGTACAGACCCTGCGGAGGGAACGGGACTTGCCACATCGATATTGGAAAAACTCCACCAAAAGGGAGCCATGATTCTCGCCACCACCCACTACAATGAAATCAAGCGCTTTGCCCTGAAACATCCGGCCTTTACCAATGGATCGATGGCCTTTGATATTCGGACATTGAAGCCGTTGTACCGCTTGGAAGTGGGCTCCGCCGGAGAGAGCAATGCCTTTCATATTGCCCTCCGATTGGGACTGGATCACCGGATGATAGAGAGAGCCCACGAGGTCACCTATGGAGAGAAAAAAGCCTATGATCCAAAACAGTTCCTTAATGAAGAGAAAAAAGGCGGTGAAAATGCGGGAAGCGCAAAAATGGAAAACCCCGCTCAGAGGGATCCAAAGGCCGTGGATATTGCCCAGCATCGGAAGAAACCCACGGCGATCAAAAATGAGCTGCAAAAGCAGCAGCAGCTCGAAGAAAAGTTTTCCATCGGAGACAGTGTGCACATTTCAAGTCTGGGAACCACCGGAATTGTCTATCAGCTAA
This sequence comes from Clostridiales bacterium, assembly GCA_007120165.1. Classification (GTDB taxonomy): domain Bacteria; phylum Bacillota; class Clostridia; order Peptostreptococcales; family T1SED10-28; genus Isachenkonia. The sequence goes on along the minus strand of SKOH01000222.1, from coordinate 19 downwards.
CCGACTCGAAGGGGGAGGT
>SKOH01000009.1 GCA_007120165.1 Clostridiales bacterium | reverse complement strand
TTTGTACCGCCTGTCTTGCAATTTGCAGCGGATTTCCCTGATTGGAACTGTAGTGGGAAAATACCAGTTCCCGGTCTTCATTAATAGCGGCCACTTTCAGCGTCGTGGACCCGGCGTCAATTCCGAGATAAAGTTCTCCGGTAGCTTCCGAGAGGGGCCGTTTTTTCACCTGATTTTTGCTGTGGCGCTCTTTAAACGCTTCGTAGTCCGCCTGATCGGTAAACAGGGGTTCCAAACTTTCTTTACTGTCATTTGCTTCAACAAATAATTTCGGCATCCGTTCATAGAGGGCTTTCGGCTCCATGACCGCTTCGTTAAAGGCGGCGTAGGCAGCGCCCATGGCCACAAAGTATTGAGTATCCTCCAGTTCTATCTCATCTTCCGAGCGCAGGTTTAACGTAGCACGGAAACGTTCTTTCAGCTCCGGCATAAAGGTCAGCGGGCCTCCTAAAAAGGCCACTTTTCCCCGAATGGGTTTACCGCAGGCAAGTCCGCCAATGGTTTGGTTTACCACGGCCTGCAGGACCGAGGCTGCGATATCCGCTTTATTGGCTCCTTCATTTAATAGGGGCTGGATATCGGTTTTTGCAAACACACCGCACCGGGAGGCAATGGGGTAAATGGTTTTATGCTGGGTAGACAACTGATTTAATCCTCCCGCATCGGTTTTCAGCAGCGAGGCCATCTGATCAATGAAAGCCCCGGTTCCGCCGGCGCAGGTACCGTTCATCCGCTGTTCGATCCCATTGGTAAAGTACATGATTTTCGCATCTTCCCCCCCCAGTTCGATGGCAACATCGGTTTGGGGCGCCAACTGGCCGATGGCTTTACTGCAGGCGGTTACCTCCTGAATAAAGGGAATATCCAAAACCTCTGCAAGACCTAGACCTGCGGAACCGGTCACGGTAATCCTCAGAGACTGGTGATCGAAAATAGTTTTCATATTGATAAAAAGCTCATTCACCGTGTTTTTTACATCGGAATAATGGCGCTGATAATCTTTAAAAACCGTTTCCCGTTCCTCATTTAAGACGACGGCTTTCACGGTTGTGGACCCCACATCTAAACCGATACTTAGAACCTTACTCATATCCTCACCCCATCAATAATATTCTGGCTGTTAATTTTTAGTTGCCCCTTATTATTGCTATACAGATTCTTTACAGATTCACTACATTACAGATTCCCTACATTCCCTACAATTTACTGCAATAATTTTCTATTGTGATCCAGGTCATTTATATGCTTTTTAATAATAATTCTTAATAAACCTTATGATAAAATATTTTACCATAATCTCCGACTTTTATCCCTATTTTTTTTATCTTCCATGACGATCTATTCATACCCACAGAGTTACTTTGTAACCATAGGGGGATGCCTTTTATTGTTTTGTATTGGACGCCCCGGATTTTGGGAGAACCGTACTTAATAAAGTATATACCCTCTTTACGAAGGATTATTTACCTAAAAACCACCGAAGATTCTCTAGAATCCTCGGTGGCTTTAAAATCTTTCAGATCATTTTTTTACCGGTTTTTTTCCTCTTTTTTCATATCCCGCTGCATTCTGAGCCCGAACTGGCTTTGGATAATCAGCAGCACACAGGCAAGGAGAATAAAAAAGTTAATGGAGATTAACGAGAGGGTGTCGTAATAGCGCTCATGAAAGATCATCTCTTTATGCATCAAAAAAGCGTAGGTGGAAACTCCGATGCTTAAAATCCCCGCTATCGTGATCACTTCCTGCTCCTGATAAATACCCAAAATAAACAGGGCCATATAAATCGTTAAATAAGATAATAGTCCCGGTGTAAATTCAATGAAAACAAATGTAGTAATAAAAATGCCGGCAATGGCCAGATATTTTGTTGAGTGAAGCATTTTGTTCGTGTACACAAGATAAGACATGACCAGGGCCACCCCTCCCACCACCCCGATAATTAAGGCTCCGGCGATGGGGTCGCGAACACTGAGCAGATTGTTTAAGAATGCTAGAAATCCCGCAATCCATAAAAGCTGCACCACAACCCGGTTTTGTTTTTTTAAAATAGCAACTCGGTCCATAAAAACACCTGCCTTTATAATTTCCTGTTCAATTGCTGAATTGATTTTTTTCTTTCGTCTTAAATATTCAGAGTTTTAAGTCTGCTTAATTATTATACCATAAGGCCTCGGGTTCCTCTATTAAATAATCATCGGAAATGTGAATTTTTTATAAATCCGGCTTGTAAAGACAAACTGGTTTTCCTAATAAACTGGAATAATAAAAAACGGAGCAGATAAACTGCTCCGAATCATGATGAAAGTTAGTCTACGCCTCGGTATAAATGACCTTTAGTGGTGCCGGCTCTATCGAACTCCCGAAGCAGTTCCCTATTTTTGGTTGTAAGGCCATCTTTCAGAATTTTACGATGTAACAGAACTGCTTCCTCCAGCTCTGCCGGGGACTCGTTTAAAAAGTTCAGCCGATAATACCCTACCCCGGCGTCACCGAGGGTTTCCAGCTCTTCAATCAATGAGTGTTTTTTCGAATGATAAACCTCTATTTGGCAGTGGTTTCGGCGAACCAGCGGATAATGTTCCTCCATTTTGTCCACCAGGCTGTAACGGTTTTTCTCACATGCCCCACAGTCTTTGCCGCTGCCGGTAACCGCAGCGATGGGACAATGTTTTAGCCGCATCACCGGCAGATGTCCATAGCCGAAAACTTCTGTAGCCCCAGGGTCAACATTCATCTCAATGATTTGCTGCAGCTGCAGCTCCGGAGACAGGGTCAGGCGCCGGAACCCCTGACTTTGGTAGAATTGATAGGACCGGTCATTGACGATATTCAGCGAAAGGTCCCCTATTAGGATTTTACCGCTAAATCCCGGTATCTGTCCATTGGCTTGAATCAGTACTGTCTCTCCTTGATGCTCGGTTAATCTTTTCTGATAATCCAGCAGGGTCTTTCCCGTAGCCGCGGAATAAATTTCCGGTATCAACTCCAGATCCAAACCGCTATCATTTACCATTGCAAAAGCGTCTCCCAGTGTCTGAAGGTCTCGATAATAAATAATTTTAGCCCCAAGCTCTATTAGTTTTTCCAGTTGAGCCGTATTTTCGGCACTGTAGGTAAATTGAAGACTCGGCTCTTCTGCGATCTTCTTTTGTTCAGAGTCTCTGCTTAAAACACTGGAACTCCTATATTCCGTGGATTCTGTAAACTCGTGACTTCCGAGAGGTTTAGGATCTTCTCCCTCTTTCTGAGGTCTCAGTCTTGAGTAGTCTCTGCGGTGGCGCTGTACCCGTTCTTCGGACAGACGCTGCACCAAATTTCTTCGAAGTTCATTGATCTCCTTTGCCGGAACAAAAATCTCTCCTGTAAGATCAATATGGATATCGTCCATCTTATATGGGGTACCCCCCAGCTTAGAGAGCTGCTTTGCAAGACCTGAAATGGTAAGACTCTTCCCTGTGGCCGGTTTCGGCACTTCCATAGTCTCCATAACTACGTTAACCTTCCCGTCGCTGATCCTTCCCCGGATCGGCGTCCCTTCTTTAAAGGTAAATTCCCCCTTAACCGGGATTTCCAGCAGTTCTTTATGATAGGTTTGACGGGCCTCTTTCATCAATGCTTCATCAAAGGTTTTGTAAAGGGGTTCCCCAATTTTTACCCGGTGCTTAAAGTTCACTTCACAGGTTTTTCCCTTGGCACAGTGTTTTACCACTTTTCCCCGGTCTTCCAGACGCTCTACCCGGCCGCCGACGGTTCCTTCCCTGCGCTGCAGCTGGATTTCATCGTTATGGGAGAGGTCCCTTTCCAGGGCAATGGTGATCTTTTCCCTGGACAGATCCTGTTTGATCACTTTTCCGATAAAAATCCCCTGATTTCCGGGACTATTCATACTCATAAAGTTCTCTCCGGTCTCCCCGAACAGATGGCCCTTGGTAAAGCCCCGATTGAATATACTCAGATCCTCCAAAGCCTTATCAAGCTCCTTGTTGCTCATCCCTTCAGTATAGAAGGACTCAATTAATTGTCGATAAACCCGAACCACTGTAGCCACATATTCCGGTTTTTTCATCCGGCCTTCGATTTTTAACGAGAACCCTCCGGCTTCGATCACCTCCGCTGCTTTCTCCGCCGTAGCGAGATCCTTCGGGCTCAGTAAATAGTCACCAAACTCCGAGGACACCTCTTTATCAGCCTCTTCATTATAGAGTGTGTACTTTTGTCTGCAGGGCTGGGCACAACTTCCCCGATTGCCGCTGCGCCCCCCGATCATACTGCTTAGTAGGCACTGTCCTGATAAGGAGATACAAAGGGCCCCGTGGATAAAGACTTCCAATTCAACAGAGGTTTCCGCTTTGGCTCGCCGGATATCATCCAGGGACATCTCCCGTCCCAGTACCACCCGTCTGACGCCGAGGGATTCCAAATAACGGATATCCTCCACGGTCTGCACCGACATTTGGGTGGAGCAGTGGACATCCAGGTCCGGATAGGTGGTTCTGATATAGTTCAACACTCCCATATCCTGAACGATTACCGCATCCACTCCGATGGTATAGTAATAATCCAGGGTTGTAGAGAGTTTTTCAAACTCCGGATTAAACAGCAGTGTGTTGACCGTAACGTATACGGACACCCCCCGTTCATGGCAGTAATCCACGGCCTCCAACAGTTCTTCCCTGGAAAAATTGGCGGCAAATTTCCGTGCGCCGAAATCCTTTCCTGATAAATAGATGGCGTCGGCACCATTCTGCACCGCCGCCTCCAGCGCCTCCCGACTTCCCGCCGGGGCTAATATTTCATAGGCCGGAGGCTTTCTCCGGCCTTTTTTTTCTTTCCCAGTTACATCCTTCATTGATGGTATGCTCTGAGGGTTCTCTCCTCAAAGCGCCTCCTCTCATAATAGGGGATACTCATACAGGAACACGTTCGGCGGCAGCTCCACCTTCGGTTCTCCTTTCATATGAAATCCCAATTGCTGAAAAACCCGGTTAAATTTCGAATTCGGCAGGGTCATGGTTTTAAAAAGTTTACCCGGTTCTTTTTTGCCCAGGGATAAAATCATCTCCCGGATCCTCTCTTCCCGGCCTCCATAAAAGAGGATTCGTAGGTCCTCGCCGTCCTTATCATAGATTAATAGGTCCTTTTCCTCTTCGGTGACAAGGATTTTTCCCTGTTGATGAAGAGAATGGAGCAGGCCTTCCTCCGGGGG
>SKOH01000018.1 GCA_007120165.1 Clostridiales bacterium | reverse complement strand
TTCATCCTCCCGGTTCTTCCCGTCATTCTCTTCCCCGTCATTCTCTTCCCCGTCATTTTCCAGGTCTTTCCCGTCTCCCCGGGTGATTTCCCGGTCATCTTCCCGGGTAATATTCCTTCCCTGACCCTCATTTCCCGGTTCCTCTTCGGAGCTTCTAAACAAGTTCAGCGCCGCCGCCGGTACCACAATCAGGAGCAGCACCGTGCTCCCTGCAATCAACAACTTTTTTTTCATAGCATCTCCCCCGTTTCCTCTTGCCCTCTTAGACGAAATTTCCCGCCTAAAGTTCCCAAATCCCTACTGATTGAATCTATTATCCCTTTTTTGAATCCATTTCCCCTTTTTTTAAAATCTCTATTTCAAGCCCTGCCGGGCAGTGGTCACTCCCGTGAATTTTCGTCCCACTGCCTTCGTGGTTTTACCTCAAATTCGCTGTTTTTACAACATTTATATATTTACCCAATACTTAGCTGTTTAAAAGAAATTTATGTAAAATAAGCTAAAAGCCTTATCATTTTTTTGCAGCCGACTTTTTGCAGCCGACGCCGGGGTTCTATCGGAGATGATTAATCCTTTATTAAACGGGGTATCAATAATTTCAGGACACTATCCTAGGATAGTATATATTTCAAGTTACGTCAACCATTGGTTTTTTTGGTGTTGTCCTTTGTACCCGTTAGTATCACAGAGCTTTAGACTTATTTTCAGTCCATCGTATAATTAAAAAACATTATCAAGATCTAAAGGGAGGTTGAAATATGAAAAAAGAAGTCGTTATTATCGGAGGCGTTGCAGCAGGGATGAGCTGTGCGGCGAAGCTGCAGCGGGAAAGCAGCGATACGAACATCACCGTCTATGAAATGGGACCGGATATTTCCTACGGGGCCTGTGGTCTCCCCTATTTAATAGGGGGAGTCATTAAGGATCCGAAGGATCTGGTCCTGCGTACCCCGGAGGATTTCAGGGAAAAAGGGATGGAGGTACAGACACACCACGAAGTCCAAAGGGTGGACCCTTCATCAAAAACCGTGACCGTCAAAAGTCTGAAAGAGAATCGGACCTTTGAAAAAAGCTATGATTCTCTGGTCATCGCCACCGGTGCAGCCCCCATTGCCCCCGGGTTTATGAAAGATGCACCGAGAAACGTCTTTACCCTTCGGGATGTTGCCGACGGAAGGCGGATCAAAGAAGCCGCAAAGGACTCCACGGTAAAGGATGTGGTAATTGTCGGCGGCGGTTATATCGGCCTGGAGCTTGTGGAGTCCTTCCATAATCTCGGGAAAAATGTCACGCTGCTCAACCGGTCGGAAAAAATTATGAAAACCTATGACGAAGAGATCCGGGAGGTGCTGTTTGAGGAACTGGAGAAAAAAAATATCAGCCTCCATCTCTCCGATGATGTAGAGGGTTTTATCAGCAGCGACGATGATTATGTCACCCATGTGAAAACCGACCGCCGTTCCTACCCGGCGGATCTGGTGGTTATGGCCATCGGGGTCGCTCCCAGTACAAAATTCCTGGAAGATACCGGCATTGAAACCTTAAAAAACGGTGCGATCCTTGTCAATAATCGGATGGAAACCAATATTGAAGATATTTATGCCGCCGGCGACTGTGCTACGGTACACCATAAACTGCTAAATAAACCGGTGCATATACCCCTGGCCACCCACGCCAGCAAGCAGGGACGGATCCTTGCGGAAAATCTCTCGGGAAAGGATAAGCGCTATCCCGGCGCCCTGGGTACCTCCGTGGTTAAGATCCTGGACCTGACCCTGGCCCAAACCGGACTGAATGAACAGCAGGTAAAGGAACACGACTTTAATTACCAGACTTCCTTTATTAAAACCTCCCACCGGGCAGGGTACTATCCGGACAACAGCCCGATTTATCTTAAATACATTTTTGATAAGGACACCCAGGTACTGCTGGGGGCCCAGCTGATCGGCAGCGAAGGCGTCGCCCACCGGATCAACACCCTGGTAATCGCCATAGACAAGGGCCTTACCCTGGAGGACATCACGTTGTCGGACCTGGCCTATGCACCGCCGTTTTCCGCAACCTGGGATGCGCTGCAGGTGGCCTCGAAGGCCTCCCAGTAACCCTTTAACGGTATGAACGCTGCCATTTGTTGATTCCCCGAATGCTAAAGACACCTCTTTGTCGAATCATGGCGGTATGATTATGACTATACAATGATGAAAAAAAGTACCGGGGACTTCCTTCCCGGTACTTTTTTTATTATTATTCAGCAGGTATTCCTGCTGACTCTTTTATTAATTGGCGGTTTGTTTATAGGTGGGCACAATTTTTTCCATATAGCCTTTAATTTCGCTGCTGTCCTGGGGCAGGGTATTCCATAGAATATCCAGCTCCCGCTGCAGGAACTTAAAGTCGGTGTACATGGGCTTTCCGACAAAAATCTTTTCATGACAGGTATCTTCCAGACCTTCTCCGTCGAGCAGCAGCTCTTCGTAAAGCTTTTCTCCCGGTCGGAGTCCCACCACTTTGATTTCAATATCGGTATCCGGCTCAAAGCCCGACAGACGAATCAGGTTACGGGCAAGGTCGATGATTTTAACCGGCTCTCCCATATCCAGTACAAAGATTTCTCCTCCCTTGGCCATGGAACCGGTCTGGATCACCAGCTGCACCGCTTCGGGGATTGTCATAAAGTACCGGGTTACTTCTTCATGGGTCACCGTCACCGGTCCGCCTTTTTCAATCTGTTCTTTGAACAGCGGAATCACACTGCCGTTACTGCCCAGCACATTTCCAAAGCGTACGGCGATAAACTCCGTTTTGCTTTCCTTATCCAGGGCCTGGATAACCATTTCCGCCACCCGCTTGGAGGCTCCCATGATATTGGTGGGATTAACGGCTTTGTCGGTGGAAATCAGTACAAAGCGTTCCACCCCGTACTGATCCGCACATTCCGCCACATTTCGGGTTCCGAAAATATTATTCTTTACCGCTTCCTGGGGATTATCCTCCATCAGGGGCACATGCTTATGGGCCGCGGCGTGGAAGACCACCTGGGGTCTGAAGTTTTGGAAAACTTCCTGCATCCGATCCTTCTCCCGAATCGAAGCAATGATCGTAAACATATCCAAACCGGGAAAATCCCTTCGAATCTCATTTTGAATGGCGTAGGCATTGTTTTCATAGTTGTCAAGGATCAGCAGTTTTTTCGGTTTGATGGCGGCAATCTGCCGGCAAAGCTCGGACCCGATGGATCCTCCGCCGCCGGTAACCAGCACCACCCGATCTTCGATATATCCTTTGATCCCTTTCATGTCCAGCTTTACCGGGTCCCGGCCGAGGAGGTCTTCAATCTTTACTTCCCGAATCGAAGAAATGCTTACTTCCCCATCGATCAGTTCCGTCATGCTGGGCACAATTTTCAGCTTGCTTTTAGTCTTGTTGCATTCCTCAATAATTCCCCGGATTTCCTGGCGCTGCATGGAGGGGATGGCGATGATAATTTCATCAATCCTGTGCTTTTCCACAGCTTTTCGGATGTGATAACGGTCTCCGATTACCGGCAGCCCGTTAATCCGGGCGCCTAATTTTTCATCATTGTCATCAATGATCGCAACGGGCACACTGTTGTGTTCCTTATGATCCCGCAGTTCTTTTATTACCTGGGCTCCCGCTTCTCCGGCTCCGATCACCAGCACCCGTTTTTTACCGCTTTTCATGTTTTTGGTGGTTTTGCTGCGGTCCTTTAAGCTTCGGGTCACCCGGAAACTAAAACGGATCCCCCCGATAAAGACGATATCCAGCAGGATTACGATGGCGAAAATCCCCCGGGGCAGGGAGTCCTGGGCCAGGTACATATAGCTGACCACCACGGCATTTCCCACAAAGGTCGTAATCATAATTTGAAAAACCTCGTAGATCGACGCGTATTTCCAAAGATTTCGATACAAGCCGAAGGCATAGTAAATTACCAGTTTCAGCAGGGTAATGGTAACAATATTGCTTAAGTAAATATCAAAATTCCGCTGGGCCACATTACTGATAAAAAAACTTCCTTCAAAACGTATGAAAAAAGCCATTACAAAAGCGATATTGATCACTAATGCGTCTACCAGCATGATAATGGCCGTGATTACTTTTTTCTTCTTAAACACTTTTCTCACTCCTGTCCCCTGATGTTAAAAAACCCCATATTTATCTATCTTAACAATATACTATATATTTTGTCCTTTTGGCAACATTTTTTCAATGTACCGATTAACGCTCATAATTATTTTGCAGCTGACTACCTGGTACCGGTAAAAAAATATGTAAAGCAGAACCGGCTGCCTTTTGCTGATGCTTTTCCTAGGCAACCGGTAATCGTCTCTATTGAGGCGGAAGGCAGTAACTCCCCTCCCCCCTGTCTGAACTGCTTGATCAAGCCTGGAGAAGACAATAACTTTTGCTCCGCGGTCCTGTCTCCTCCGGCTTTTCGCTGTTACTTCTGGGGTTTTCCCAACAGGCGGAACATGTTCTTTTTATAGGCTTCCACCCCGGGCTGATCGAAGGGGTTTACCCCTAACAGATAGCCGCTGAGGCCGCAGGCTTTTAAAAAGAAGTAGACCATATAGCCGAAATGATACGGATCAATTTTCGGCACAGACAGGGTCATACTCGGTACGCCCCCTTCATGGTGGGCCTCAAGAGTACCCTCCAGTGCTTTTTCGTTGATCTCTCCAAAGGTTTTTCCCCCAAGATAATTCAGACCGTCCAGGTTTTTATGGTCCTTTTCGATGGTTATTTCCGCTTCCTCATCCTTTACTTTCAGGACGGTTTCAAACAGGGTGCGTTCTCCCTGCTGGATATACTGCCCCATGGAATGAAGGTCCGTGGTGAAGTTCAGACTGGTGGGGAAGATGCCCTTTCCGTCTTTGCCCTCACTCTCTCCGAATAACTGCTTAAACCACTCGCCGAAAAAGTTAAGCCGGGGATCAAAGTTCCCGAGAATCTCAATCTTTTTCCCCTGGCGATAAAGAATATTCCGGTACACGCTGTACTGATAGCAGAGATTTTTATTCAGGTTCGCCTCCAGCAGCTGGGAATAGGCGTCCTTTGCTCCCTGGACGATACTCTCCACATTAATTCCCGCCACGGCCATCGGCAGCATCCCCACGGGGCTCAGGACCGAGTAGCGCCCGCCGATATCGTCGGGAACGATAAAGGTTTCATAGCCTTCCTTATCCGCCAGTTCCTTC
>SKOH01000011.1 GCA_007120165.1 Clostridiales bacterium | reverse complement strand
GGAAAAACCGGAATTGCCTTTACCTTTGTAACCCCGAAGGAAATGGAACTGCTTGCCCGTATTGAAGAAAAAACCAACAAGGAAGTAACCAAAGAATTAATGCCGAGCTTTGATCAGTTAACCACCAAAGGATTTGAAGTAACCGCTGGAAAAATCGTGGATCAAATCGAAGATACCGACCTTTTAGAGGCGAAGAAAGTTGCCAGAGAACTGTTGGAGCGATATGATGCAGAAACGGTTTTAGCCATGGCGCTGAAACTGTCCACCAAGGCACCGCGACAGGTAGAAAACGTACTGACAGCGGAGTCACCTATGCGATCGAAAAAGCCTCAGAATCGAAGCTTTTCCAAAAAAGGACGACCTGCTGCTAATCGCGGCGGCCGACGAACCAGTCGAAAGTCCTACGGAAAAAGCAACTAATCGAACCCTGCAGCAGCCGGGAACTTTCATAATTTGAAACAAAATTAAAAAAAAATCTACCATAATTGGTAGATTTTTTTTAATTGGGTAGATATAATAGATAAAACTGTTTCCAAAATTGACAAGTTTGTTATAATGGAAGTAAGAAGCAAAGAGTTTGCAACAACTAACAAACAATACCCTAAAGAAGGTTAACGAGATAATCTATTTATTTTGATAAATATGGAGATGATCAGTATGAAAAAATGTTCAGTATGCAAAAAAAATGTAGCCGTAATATTTGCGGCAGATATGAAAGAAAGGGATTCGAGCATGAAGGGTCTTTGTGTGCCCTGTGCGAAAAAAATGGGGCTGCCCATTGTGGATCAGATCATGGAACAGACCGGGATGAGCGAAGAGGAAGTGGAAGGTCTGATCGAACAGATGAATGATATGTTTGAAAATATAGAAGAAGGGGAGGGTCATCAGGATGAAGAGGGGAAAAATCCTTTTATGAAACTGCTGAACGGAGCGAACTCACCGAAATCCGATAAGAAGGAACCGCCAAGAAAGAATGACGATCGGACCTCCAAAGAAAACCGGGGATTCTCCGGGGATGAAAAGGGCCAGGACTATTCCAAGGGCGGGGCAAAAAATCAGGAAAAACCCATCCCCAATCCTTTCAAGAAGAAAAAGAAGTTTCTGGATCTTTATGGAACCAACCTCACCGACAAAGCCAACGACGGAGAAGTTGACCGGATCATCGGAAGACACCGGGAAATTGACCGGGTAGTACAGATCCTTAACCGGCGAAATAAAAACAATCCCATTCTAATCGGAGAACCGGGAGTGGGAAAAACCGCGATTGCCGAAGGTCTTGCGGTTCGAATTATCGACAAACAGGTGCCGGCTAAACTGTTCAACACCGAAATTTATTTGTTGGACTTAACGGCCATCGTAGCCGGGACACAGTTTCGGGGACAGTTTGAAGGAAGAATGAAATCCATCGTCAAAGAAGCCAATGATCTTGGCAATATCATTTTGGTTATTGATGAAGTGCATAATATTATGGGGGCCGGAGAAGTCCACGGCGGGGTCATGAATGCGGCGAATATTTTAAAGCCTTCCCTGGCAAAAGGGGAAATCCAGATTATCGGAGCCACCACCCTGGAGGAATACCGCAAGCATATTGAAAAAGATGCGGCCCTGGAGCGGCGCTTCCAACCGGTGATGGTAGAAGAGCCCAACATCCAGGACAGTATTGAAATCGTCATCGGCGTAAAGGACTATTATGAAAAGTATCACAGTGTAAAAGTTTCTGAAGCGGTAATCGAGGCTGCGGTAAAATTATCGGAACGATATATCAACGACCGCTTCCTTCCCGATAAAGCTATTGATGTACTGGATGAAGCGGGATCCCGGGCAAATCTCAAAAACCAGGGACTGGTGGAACTTGCTGCCCTGGAAGAGGAGATCGGCATCATCCGGGAGAAAAAAGAGTTCGCGGCGGAACACAATGATTATGAAAAAGCTGCGGAATACAAATCCGATGAACTGCTCATTTCGGAAAAAATCGATAAAATCCGTAAAGAAACCGAAGATATTGAAATCACTGTGGAAGATATCGCTTACGTAATTGAAACCTGGACAAGAATCCCGGTGCAAAAGATTACTGAAGAGGAAGCTAAAAAATTACTGAATCTGGAAGAGCGGATGCACCGAAGAGTGATCGGGCAGGAAAAAGGAATTTCCACCCTCGCCAAGACCATTCGAAGAAACCGCTCAGGCTTTCGAAAGCTTAAAAAACCGGCATCCTTTATTTTCGTAGGGCCTACCGGTGTGGGGAAAACCGAATCCGTAAGAACCCTGGCCCATGAACTTTTCGGGGATGAGGATGCGATGATCCGGATTGATATGTCCGAGTATATGGAAAAACACACGGTATCGAAACTTATCGGCGCCCCTCCCGGATATGTGGGGTATGATCAGGGCGGCCAGTTAACGGAAAAGGTTCGAAGAAAACCCTACTCCGTGATATTACTGGACGAAATCGAAAAAGCCCATCCCGATGTTTTCAATATGCTGCTGCAGATTCTAGAGGACGGACGGCTTACCGATAATCAGGGAAGAACCGTTTATTTCGACAATACCGTAATCGTAATGACCTCCAATGTGGGTACCGATACGAAGGCCAATACCATCGGCTTTAGCCATAACGGCTATGAAGCCATGGAAAGCCGGGTAAGAGAGAAGCTCAAAGAAACCTTCAGACCGGAATTTTTGAATCGGGTAGACGATATCGTGGTCTTTACCGAACTCTCGAAGGAAGAGCTGATGAAAATCATCGACCTTATGATATTGGAAGTCCGTCGGGAAGCCCTGGAGCAAAATATTGACTTAAGTGTCACCGATGAAGTAAAGGGTCTGATCCTTGAAAAAGGCTACGACCAGAAATACGGAGCAAGACCCCTTCGAAGAACGGTACAACAACTGATTGAAGACGAGATTGCCGAGATGTTCTTAAAAGGAATTGTCACGGAGGGCTCAAAAATAGAGATTTATGTAGAGGACGGAAAGCTGCAGTTTCACGTGGAACAAATAAAGGAAACCGTATAGGAGATTGTAGCGTTGCCGCTGATGAAAAAACGGTTACAAATCGTAAACCGGTGAAAGAGCAAAGCAGTGAAAAGATAATAGCAAAAGGCCCGGGGATACCGGGCCTTTTTTGTTGAGAAATATTCGGTTTTCAGTATTCGTTTTTAAAGGGTGCCATTCTAATAAACCGGCATTGGGGCTAGTCGACCTCTACAATCCATCCCTCAGGGGCTTCGGTATCACCGAACTGAATGTTATAAAGGGTGTCATAAAGTTTTCGGGTGATGGGGCCGACTTCGGTTTCACTGTGGAATACATGGAAATCGTCCTTGTGCTGAATCCCTCCGATAGGAGTGATTACCGCAGCGGTACCGCAGGCGCCGGCTTCCTTGAATTCCTCCAGTTTTTCCACCAGTACATCCCGTTCCTCCACTTCCAGGTTCAGATATTCCTTGGCTACATGAAGCAGGGAATACTTTGTAATACTTGGCAGGATCGAAGGGGAAACCGGGGTGATAAATTTATCATCATGGGTAATTCCAAAGAAATTTGCAGCGCCGACCTCTTCGATTTTTGTATGGGTGGCGGGATCAAGATAAATACAATCTGCAAAACCTTTATCTTTAGCAATTTTATTAGGGTATAGACTTCCGGCATAGTTTCCGCCGACCTTTGCGGCTCCGGTTCCATAAGTGGCCGCTCGATCATAGGGAGAAGTCATAAAGTTTACCGGCTTTAATCCACCTTTAAAGTAGGGACCTACCGGTACGGCGAAAATAGAGAAGATGTACTCGGGAGCAGGGCGAACACCCAGGTTATGACCTACACCGATGACAAAGGGGCGCAGATATAAGGTAGCACCGCTGCCGTAGGGAGGTACAAAATGCTCATTGGCTTTTACCACCTGTTTTACAGCATCGATAAATTTTTCCTCCGGGATTTGCGGCATTAAAACCCGTTCGCAGCTTCGGTTGATTCTTTTCGCATTTTGGTCAGGACGGAAAAGCTGAATTTTACCATCTTTTCTTCGATAAGCCTTCATTCCTTCAAAACACTGCTGGCCGTAGTGAAGAGCCGTCGAAGCTTCACTAATACTCAGATTGTTATCCTCTACCAGGGCCCCCTCGTCCCACTGACCGTCTTTCCAGATTGAAAGGTAACGAAAGTCCGTCTTCATATAGCTAAACCCCAGCTTGCTCCATTCAATATCAACTTTTTTGCTCATCTAAATCCCTCCATTGAGTATTTTAAAATTGAGAAGTGTAATTCTCAGTTATTAGCATTATATCATATATCTAAAAAACTTGAGGTGCTCTCCAAAAAGTTTAATAATTCAAACTTTCCGGCAAATAAGTTGAAAAGTCCCGGAGCTTATCACAAGTTCAAAAATATGTTAAGATACAGGTATAGTTCAGTAGGAAATAGTAAGGAGACAAATCATGGGAAACAAAAACCGAAGGGTAAAAATATTGATATTGCTGCTTTGCATCTTGATTTTCAAAACAGGGCAATACGCCTTAGCAGAAACGGAGGAAGCAGGGTTTCGCTATGAGCTGCTGGAGAATGATACCGTGAAAATTTTAGGCTATGAAGGGGAAATAAAAGACCATTTAGCGATCCCCTCCACCCTAAAAGGACATGATGTGTCTGTTATTGCCGGCAGGGCCTTTCGGAACCAGGGCTTAACATCTGTGAGACTGCCTGAAGGGCTGATAGGGATAGAGGAATATGCCTTTGCCTACAATAACATAACCGAGCTTGATCTTCCCGATACGTTGGAATATATAGACGAGAGGGCTTTTAGCCGGAACCGGTTAACGACCCTTACCACGCCGGCTTCATTAATTTATATTGAAACCCTGGCTTTTTTTAGCAATCAGATAGAAGAAATCGCATTCAGTGAAGGGATAGAAAAAATCGGTCCCGGGGCATTTCGGGGGAACCGATTAAAAAACCTTGTTCTTCCCAAGGGTTTAAAGGAAATCGAGAACTACAGTTTTGACGGAAACCAGCTGGCCGATGTGGATTATCCTGAAACCCTGGAAAGCATCGGAGTAGGGGCTTTTCGTGACAATCGGATAGGAAAAGTGGTGCTCCCCGAAAATCTCCAATACCTGGGAGAGGGAGCCTTCGTAAACAACGAGCTCCGACAAGTGATCTTTAACGGCAGCCTGCAGCGGATACCGGCGAGGGTCTTTCAAAATAATCAAATAGAGAAAATAGTATTT
>SKOH01000098.1 GCA_007120165.1 Clostridiales bacterium | reverse complement strand
TACGGTGATGTGAAAATGACCTTTGAGCCTTCGAAAGAACCCTTTGAATTTGTAGAAAAAGTAGTCGGCGGTTCTGTGCCGAAGTCCTACATTCCTGCAGTGGAAAAAGGAATTATTGAAAGTATGGAAAAGGGTGTATTGGCAGGACAGCCGGTGACCAACATCAGAGCCACTTTATATGACGGATCCTATCACGATGTGGATTCTTCCGAAATGGCCTTCAAAGTGGCAGCCTCCATTGCATTCAAAAAAGGGATGGAAGAGGCCAATCCCGTGTTGCTGGAGCCGATTGTAAAGGTGGATATTTTGGTTCCCGAAGACTACATGGGAGACGTCATGGGAGATCTGAATAAACGAAGAGGAAAGATTAATGGGATGACGCCGCAAGAAAACGGCAGGCAGCTGGTCAGTGCAGAGGTCCCTCAGTCGGAGATGTTCAAATATGCGATTGATCTTCGTTCTATGACCCAGGCAAGAGGATCCTTTGATATGGAATATTTACGATATGATGAAGTGCCCTCAAATTTAAGCAAAAAAATCATTGAAACCTTAGTAGCGGAGAATAATCAGGATTAAATAATAAAATAAAAAATGCAAGTGCAAAAAAGAGACTATCAATTCTGATAGGCTCTTTTTTTGAACAGAATGAATAAATAACTTTCTAAAGTTAGTTTACAGGATTTTGTTTGAAATTTAAGTTAATGGATAATCAATAACTAAGAAATTAATTGGAAAAATCTTAGGATTATGGCTATAATTAAGTTAATGCCTATGTTAATTATTCAATGGCCTTAACCCCTGTTTTTATGGGGAAGTTCCAATTGAATATGCCTTTTGAAATACATTGACCGTTGGTAGACAGAAGCCGTTATTCGGTTCAATATTTAAGGAGGGGCCCATATGATATGTCAGGAATGTCAAAAAAGAGAAGCCGCGATTCATATAAAAAAAATGGTCAACGGCGTTAAAAAAGAACAGTATTTATGTGAAGTCTGTGCAGCGAAAAAAAGTGCGGATGCCAGCAGTAAAATCTTCAATCTGAAACACTTGTTATCCGCGCTGATGGAGATGGAAGGCAGTTCCTCAGAGCTGTCAGTTCCGAAAGAGAAAAGACTGGAGTGTCCGAACTGTGGAGTGAGCTATGAGCGATTCAAAAGTATCAGCCGGTTTGGATGCGCAGAATGTTATCAGAGCTTTGAAACAAAAATCGAACCGCTTTTTCGCAAAATCCACGGAAATTCCATCCACAGAGGAAAAACACCTAAACGAAAAGGGAAAGAGTATAGTTTGAATCAGAAAATAAAAACCTTAAAAATAAAAATGCAGCAGGCGATTAATGAAGAGGCCTTTGAAGAGGCGGCAAAAATTCGCGATGAGATTAAATCCCTGGAAGAGGGGAAATAGGAGGCGGAGTAATGGAAAATAGGCGAGAAAATCCTAGTACAGATAATGATATAGTAGTAAGTAGTCGCCTCCGACTGGCGCGGAATATGAAAAAATTCCCCTTTCCTACGATAAAGGATCCTCTTAGTGGTAAAAAAATTATAGGAGAGGTTTTTCAAAGCATAGCCGTGGCAATGAAAGAGAACGAGAAGGTCTTTCGAAGAAAAGAAATTAAGGATTTGACTGAAATCCAAAGACTGCAAATGATGGAAAAACACCTGATCAGTCCGCAGCTGGCCAATAATTATGAAACCGGCGCCGTGGTCCATAACGAAGAGGAAACTTTAATTATTATGATTAATGAAGAAGATCATATTAGAATCCAATCCTTGCTTCCGGGGCTTCAATTAGAGGAAACATTGATTCAGGCAAATCAAATCGACGATGTAATAGAAGAGCAGATAGATTATGCCTTTGATGAAAAATTCGGCTACTTAACCGCTTGTCCTACCAATGTGGGCACGGGAATGCGGGCATCGGTTATGCTCCATTTGCCGGCCCTAAGTATGAGTGACCAAATTCATGGAATGCTTCAGTTTGCTAATAAAATCGGGCTGGCTGTCAGAGGAGTATATGGGGAGGGCAGTGACTTCATCGGAAATCTGTATCAAATATCCAATCAGGTTACCCTGGGAGTTTCCGAAGAAGAAATTATTGAAAAACTTAAAGAGGTTACGCTGCAGATCATTAATAAAGAAAGAGTTTATCGGGAAGATTTAATCAAGGAACATGGGGTGGAAATAGCAGATCAGGTTTTCCGTTCCCTGGGCATTTTAAAGACTGCAAGAGTGGTTTCCTTGGAAGAAGGCATGAAACTGCTGTCGGATGTGCAATTAGGCAGTAGTTTAGGGTTGCTGAATAATCTGGAAATCACTTGGATACATCAATTGATTACATTGATTCAACCCGGTTCATTACAATCAGATGTTGGAAAGGAACTCGACTCGAAAGCTCAAAATATTCACCGGGCTAGTTTATTAAGAAGCAAATTTGGTAATCATTAAATTTCAGAAAAGGAGCGGATATAAATGGCGATGGACGGACGGTTTACCGAGAGGGCTCAAAAAGTGATTCTTCTTTCCCAGGACGCAGCGTTAAAGCTGGGGCACAACTATGTCGGAACAGAACATCTGCTGTTAGGGATAATGATGGAAGGACAGGGAATTGCAGCAGAAACCTTAAAAAAATCCGGTGGGGATTACAAAAAAATTGAAGATAAAATAATAAGCCTGGTGGGCAGAGGCAGCGAGGAAGGAAATTTATTGGGATTTACTCCCCGTACGAAAAAAGTATTTGAATTAAGCTTTATTGCGGCTCGAGAGCTGGGGACGAACTACATCGGCACCGAACATTTACTGCTGGGACTGATCAAAGAAGGAGAAGGAGTTGCGGCAAGGGTATTAATAGATATGGGAATGGATCCGCAAAAACTCACGAAAGTGATTGTTGATCAGTTAAATGGAAATAAAACCAATACCCAGGAAGGTTCAGAAGGTAAAACAGAGAACCCGAAAACCCCAACCCTGGATAAATACGGAAGAGATTTAACTCAAATGGCAGCAGAAGATAAACTGGATCCGGTAATTGGAAGAGAAAAGGAGATCCAGCGGGTCATACAGATACTCAGTCGACGAACCAAGAATAACCCATGCTTAACCGGAGAAGCTGGGGTGGGAAAGACGGCAATTGCAGAAGGGTTGGCTCAACGGATATACGAAGGGAACATTCCTGATCTGTTAAAGGGTAAACGGATCGTCACCCTTGATTTATCCTCCATGGTGGCCGGCGCAAAATACCGGGGGGAGTTTGAAGACCGATTAAAAAAGATCATGGAAGAATTAAGGTCTTCCCGGGATGTCATTCTTTTTATTGATGAAATACACACCTTGGTTGGTGCCGGGGCAGCGGAAGGGGCCATAGACGCTGCAAATATTCTTAAACCGGCTTTAGCGCGGGGAGAACTCCAAGCCATAGGAGCCACCACTTCCGATGAGTATAAAAAGCATATAGAAAAAGATGCGGCGCTGGAAAGAAGGTTTCAGTCTATTTTAGTTGCGGAGCCGACAAAGGAAGATACCATACTGATCCTGAAAGGGTTAAGGGATAAGTACGAAGCCCATCATCGGGTGAAAATCACCGATGAGGCTATTGAAGCGGCAGTAGAGTTATCTCACAGATATATCAGTGACCGATTTTTACCGGATAAGGCTATAGATTTGGTCGATGAAGCAGCTTCTAAAATTCGATTGGACTCGGTGACTGCTCCGCCGGATTTGAAAAAACTGGAAGAGGACCTGGAGAAAACCGGGAAAGAAAAAGAAGAGGCGATCAACATTCAGGACTTTGAAAGAGCCGCTAAGCTTCGGGATCAGGAACTGCAGATCAAGCAGGAATTAGAAGACATGAAAAATAACTGGACAAAAAATAGAAATAAGAAAAATGCGGTACTTGAGTCAGAGGATATCGCAACCGTAGTTTCCAACTGGACGGGGGTACCGGTGAATAAGCTGCAAGAAGAGGAATCGGAACGGTTACTGAATATGGAATCCGTGCTGCATCAACGGGTGATCGGTCAGGATGAGGCAATAAAATCGGTAGCAAGGGCCATAAGAAGAGCCAGAGTCGGGCTCAAAGATCCTAAAAGACCTATTGGCTCCTTTATTTTCCTGGGTCCCACAGGGGTCGGAAAAACCGAGTTGTCGAAGGCGCTTGCAGAGGTCATGTTTGGCGATGAGAATGCAATGATACGAATTGACATGTCCGAGTATATGGAAAAACATACCGTATCCAGATTAATCGGATCTCCACCGGGATATGTGGGTCACGATGAAGGGGGACAACTAACGGATAAGGTGAGAAGAAAACCCTATTCCGTTATCCTGTTTGATGAAATTGAAAAAGCCCATCCCGATGTGTTCAATGTACTGCTGCAAATTCTGGATGATGGCCGGTTAACCGATGCAAAAGGGAAAACCGTGGACTTTAAAAATGCGGTAATTATTATGACCTCCAATGTGGGAGCCAATATGATAAAGAAACAAAGTGTATTGGGTTTTGCCATTGACGATGAAAGTCAGGTGCGAAATGAGTATGAGAATATGAAGAAAAATGTTATGGATGACTTGAAACAAACTTTTCGCCCGGAATTTTTAAATCGTATTGATGATACAATTGTGTTTCACAGTTTAGAGCAAAAACACATTAATGAAATTGTAAAACTGATGGTAAAAGAAGTGCAGAAAAGATTAAAAACCTTGGGAATCACTCTGGAAGTAACAAAGGAGGCAATGGAATTTATCGCAAAGGAAGGGTATGATCCTCAATTTGGTGCAAGACCGCTGAATCGAGCGATACAAAAGCTTATCGAAGATAAAATTTCCGAGGAAATTCTGAGAAATGCAGTAAAATCCGGAGACGAAGTGGTTATAAAAATTGTTGACGGGTCTTTGGAAATCGTGAAAAAGTAACAGACTTAGGAGAGATCACATGGCAAAAACCAAAACGAAATTCTGTTGTACCACTTGTGGATATGAGAGCCCGAAATGGATGGGAAGATGCCCCGGCTGTCAGGAATGGAATACCTTTGAAGAAGAACGGGTAGCCTCAAAAAAAGAAACGAAACGTTCCGCCACCACCGGACCAAGTAAAAAACCTCAAAGAATTACAGAGGTAAACTCCGGGGAGTATTCCCGGTATGATACAAGAATTGAAGAACTGAACCGGGTCCTTGGTGGGGGAATAGTGAAGGGTTCTTTATGTCTGATCTCCGGAGAACCGGGGATTGGAAAGTCCACACTGATTTTACAATGCAGCAGCAATATGGCAAAACATTACGGGAAAGTACTGTATGTCTCAGGGGAGGAATCGGAAGAACAGATCAAAATGCGTGCAGAACGGCTGGATGCAATGGAAGAGGATTTATTAATTGTTTCCGAGACCAATATCGAGGTGGTTGAAGAATATATAAAGACCTATGAACCCAAATTTTTAATTGTGGACTCCATACAAACCCTCTACCGCGAGGATTTAACCTCGGCGCCCGGAAGCGTTTCCCAGGTGAAGGAATGTGTCAATAATTTAATGAGGATCGCAAAAACCACCAATATTCCCATTTTTATTGTGGCCCATGTTACCAAACAAGGGGATCTGGCGGGCCCCAGAGTGCTGGAACACATGGTGGACGCAGTACTTCACTTCGAAGGAGAGCGAACCATGGAGTTTAGAATCCTTCGGGCTTTGAAAAACCGATTTGGCACCACCAGTGAAATTGGAGTATTTGAGATGCGGGAAGAAGGGTTAATAGAAATTTACAATCCTTCGGAACTGTTCCTAGAGACCCTGAATGAAAAAAATGAAGGGGCCATTGTTGTCTCCACCGTGGAAGGAACCCGACCATTGCTGGTGGAAATTCAAGCTTTGGTAACGGAGAATAATATCGGATTTGCAAGAAGGACGGCTGTGGGCATCGATCATAATCGTCTTAATTTAATTATCGCAGTGCTGGAAAAAAAACTGGGCCTTCCCCTGACAAACTATGATATTTATGTAAATGTAGTAGGCGGATTGAAGCTTGAAGGGACTTCCTATGATCTTGGGGTAGCACTAAGTATTTACAGCAGCTTAAAGGGAATAGATCTCCCTTCAAGAAAAATTATGGCCATAGGAGAAATAAGTCTGACTGGGGAAATCAGGCCAGTGGCCCAGGCAGAAAAAATGATCAAAGAAGGAATGAAAATGGGATTTGAATCGGTTATGCTATCCAATCGAAATAAGAAAAAATTAATGCACAACCTGGAGAATTTATTAGGAGTGGATACATTAAGAGAAGCTGTACAGGAGATTTTACGGTAAGACCAATGAAGTCCACCCGATCAAAGTTGGAGCCGATGGGAATAAAAACAAGCCAAAGGAGGTTATCCTTTGGCTTGTCGGTAATAAACCTCTAGTTATAAAAGACCATACTTTCCTAAAAGTTTCAGTTGTTTATAATAATCTTCGGTCATTTTTTCGGTATCCAGATCAAAGGTATTGCATAAGGCAAAGAGATAAAATAGATTGTTAGAAATTTCCTGTTTGATTTTTTCTTCACAGGTGCTGCAAAGCTTACCTTCCACATGGTCAGACATATAGGATTTTAATTTGGAAAAAGTAACATCCTCGGGTACTTGTGGTTTTTCGGCGCATATTTTAATACAACCACAGCTGGTGCTGGCTTTCGCAACGGCACGGTTTACCCTGGCACTACTTTCTTGTACTTTGCTTAGAATATCAAGAATACTTTTATGTCGAATTAGCACATCATCAACCAATGACTGAAATTCGCCCAAAGAAAATTTTTTTTCCATTTTTTCAACCCCTCGGATTTGTTTAATAATCTTTAGGTCTATTATACTTTTTCAAAGAACCGGTTGTCAATGAAAATGAAGGATTAATTAGAATTACCCCATAGAAATCAATAAATAGAGGGGCCAAAAGAATATTGACAGAGAAAAAGCCCTATGATAAAATATGGGGTTTGTTTGACTGTTTAAGTGGGATAAGGTATAATTTAGAAGAGAGTAAATAGAGAATGTGGAGGAAATTATATGTATACTATTGGTGATAAAGTAGTTTACCCTGTACACGGGGCAGGTGTGATTGAAGCAATTGAAGAAAAGGAAATTTTAGGAGAGTTACGGCGTTATTATATTATGAAAATGCCCTTGGATGACATGAAAGTCATGATTCCCCTCGACGGGATGGATCAGATTGGAATTCGGGAAATTATCAATACGAAGGAAGTAGAACTGGTTTTTGCTGTTTTATCTGCTCAAATAACAGAAATGTCAGCAAACTGGAATAAAAGATACCGAGCGAATATGGATCGAATAAAGACCGGAGATATTTTTGAAGTAGCGGAAGTGGTTAGAAATTTAACACTGAAAGACCGTGAAAAAGCCCTTTCCACAGGAGAAAGAAAAATTATGCAAAATGCAAAACAGGTCCTGTTGAGTGAGTTGATTTTAGCTACCGGAAGAGAAAAAGAGGACTTATTAACGGAAATTGAAGGGATGATAGAATAAGAAGGAGTTCGAGAGGAAGTTGTTGGAAAAAGGGGTAAGGGGAAAATGACTCATTGAATGGGATTTCCTCATTCATGAGTTCATATAAAAGCATTACAATAACAAACAGGAGGTGAAGGAATGGTTAACAAAATTGTAAGGTGGATTTTTGCCTTGCTGGGGGGAGTATCCGGAGTACTGCTTTTTTATAACGGGGCCCAATTTTATGAAAGCATTTCGGAAAATTTTTGGTACATGGCTTTGGGATATTCATTATCATTACTGATTGGCGGACTTATATTATTTTTAATTTCTCCCCTGATTATTAAATTCGGTAGAGGGGTGGCAAACTGGATAGAACGGGAGTTATCAAAAGTTCCAACTTCCGATATTATTTTCGGTTCGATCGGACTGGTAGTAGGCCTTATTATAGCCTATATTATCAGCCGCTTGCTAATGACTATACCCTTTCCGCTGATAGGAACAATCCTTTCGGTACTTGTAGCGATCTTTCTAGGGTATTTAGGGGTAAACCTCGCTACCAAAAGAGGTCAGGACTTATCATTAATTAATCCATTTTTTGGCACGGATAGCGCAAAAGACGGGGACAAAGAAGTTGAAAAAATAAAAGAGCAAAGTTTCAAGCCCTGTCCCAAAATACTGGATACCAGCGTCATTATTGATGGGCGTATTGCAGATATCTGTAAAACAGAATTTTTGGAAGGTCCCCTGATTATTCCGGAGTTTGTTCTTGAAGAACTCCGGCATGTGGCGGACTCTTCATCAGCGTTGAAACGTAATCGGGGAAGAAGAGGGCTGGATATATTAAATATTATCCAAAAAGATCTTAATATTGAAGTGAAGATCCTCGACCATGGTTTCGAACAAGCCTATGAAGAAAATTTAGAGGTGGATGTAAAGCTGTTAAAATTGGCGCAGCAGCTTGGAGGAAAAGTTATCACCAATGATTATAATTTAAACAAAGTCGCTGAATTTCAGGGGGTTCCGGTTCTTAATATCAATGAACTCGCCAACGCAGTGAAACCCGTAGTTCTCCCGGGGGAAGAAATGGAAGTTGAGGTCATTAAGGACGGTAAGGAATCTGGGCAGGGACTCGCCTACCTTGACGACGGTACGATGATTGTGGTGGAAAATGGACGAAAATACATTGGCAAGACGATCGAAGTACTGGTTACCAGTGTACTGCAGACGGCAGCAGGGAGAATGATTTTTGCAAAGCCGAAGGGAATGGAAGGAAAATCTGCATAAACAGAAGTTTAACAGGGGGTTCTTTATAAAATAAAGAACCCCTTTTTCCAAGAGTGCATGTTGCTGATAGATTCAATACATATGCTCAGACCCATAATAAGAGCGTCTTATTAATAAGGAGGAAGAAACCGTGGAAAATGATGCACTTCAGCAAAGGAAAAAAATCAGCGCTGTTATTGTTGCAGCCGGCATGGGAAAAAGAATGGAAAGAAATTATAATAAGCAGTATATCAAACTGGAAGGGGTACCGATTTTAGCCCATACGGCAATACAATTACAGAATCACCCCCATATCGATGAAGTTGTTATTGTGGTAGGTCAGGGTGAAGTAGAGTATTGTAGAGAGAATATCGTAGAGAAAAATAATCTGCAAAAGGTAAAAATGATTGTTGAAGGAGGAAAAGAGCGGTATCACTCCGTTTATAATGGGATAAAAGCGGTATCCGAGGAATGTGAACTGGTACTGATTCATGACGGGGCCAGACCCTTTGTGACCAGAGAAATAATAAATGAAAGCATTGCATCAGCCAATACTTATGGTTGCTCCATTGTAGGGATGCCGGTTAAGGATACGATTAAGGTGATCGATGAAGAAGGATTTGTAAAAGATACACCGAAACGGGACCAATTATGGCTTGTCCAAACTCCTCAAACCTTTAAAAAAGATTTGATCCTTCAGGCCCACCAAAAAAGAGAAAAAGAGGACTTGGCGGTTACGGATGATGCCATGCTTGTGGAAGCCTTAGGGCGGAGGGTTAAGATGATTAGAGGGGATTATGAGAATATAAAAATTACCACACCGGAAGATTTGGAAGTGGGCCGGGTAATTTTGAAAAGAAGAAAAACGAATCCCGCAGCCCTTTAGGCTTTTGTTTTTCTAGTAAATCTTTTATAATAAATGTAGTAACGATCAGTAAACAGAAAGGACGTTAACATATGAGAGTAGGAATGGGATATGATGTTCATAAATTTCAAAAGGGGAGACCTCTGATTTTAGGCGGAGTAGATATTCCCTATGAGCAGGGGCTATTGGGACATTCCGATGCGGATGTATTACTGCATGCGATAAAAGATGCGCTTTTAGGGGCGGCAGCCTTAGGGGATATAGGAAAGCATTTTCCTGACACGGACTCTGCGTATAAAGGTGCAAGCAGTCTCGATCTATTAGTATATGTGGGGCAGTTGTTGAATAAAGAGGGTTATGAAATAAACAACATCGATGGAACCATTATTGCGGAAAAACCGAAAATGGCACCCTATATAGACCTAATGCGTAACAATATTGCTAAGGCTTTGGCAATTTCCCTCGGGCAAATCAACGTAAAAGCCACAACCACAGAAGGATTAGGATTTGAAGGAAGAAAAGAAGGCATCGCTTCCATGGCCATCGCCAGCATAAATAAATCACCAAGCAGTCCAAATAGTAAACTTGACTGACTGAGCGTAATGGGATAAAATAAGCTTTAATGCATCGTACAGCGCTCATCTCTATAGGTTAGGGATGAGTTTTTTTAATCAATAGATCAAAAAAATAATGGAGCGTGAAAAAATGGGAAAAAAGAAAAAAGAATTTGTAGAAGAAATCACTCCGATGGAACAGGATTTTGCTCAATGGTATACCGATGTTATCAAGAAAACGGAGTTAGTGGACTACTCCCCGGTAAAAGGGTTTATGGCAATTAGACCCTATGGATATGCGATTTGGGAAAATCTGCAGGCTTATGTAGATAAACGATTTAAAGATACGGGACATAAAAACTGCTATTTTCCGCTGCTGATTCCGGAAAGTTTACTTAAGAAAGAAGCGGAGCATGTGGAAGGTTTTGCACCGGAGGTTGCCTGGGTCACCCATGGGGGAGATGAGGAATTGGCCGAAAGACTCGCGATCCGACCGACATCTGAAACCATCATCTGTGAGATGTACTCAAGATGGCTAAAGTCCTATCGGGATCTTCCTTTCTTGTATAATCAGTGGTGCAATGTGGTACGGTGGGAAAAATCCACCAGACCTTTTTTAAGAACCTCGGAATTTTTATGGCAGGAAGGCCATACGCTGCATGAAACAGAAGAAGAAGCTCAGGAAGAAACCCTGAAAATGCTTAATATTTATAAAGAAGCTGCAGAGGAACTGCTGGCTATGCCTGTAATCATCGGGAAAAAAAGTGAAAAAGAGAAGTTTGCCGGCGCCCACGCCACTTACACCATGGAAGCCTTAATGCATGATGGCAAAGCCCTCCAAGCAGGGACCTCTCACAATTTAGCCCAGCATTTTACCAAAGCCTTTGATATTAGCTACCTAAGTCGGGACGGAAAACAAGAGTATCCGTATCACACTTCCTGGGGAATCTCCACAAGACTCATCGGCGGAATTATTATGGTGCATGGTGATAACCGGGGACTCGTACTGCCTCCCGGCGTTGCTCCCACCCAGGTGGCCATAGTACCCATTGCTACCCATAAGGAAGGGGTGCTGGAGAAAGCTTCAGAACTGTTTAATCAATTAAAAGATATTGCCCGGGTAGAACTTGATGATCGGGAAAATTACTCCCCCGGTTGGAAGTTTAATGAATGGGAAATGAAAGGGGCACCGATTCGAATTGAAATCGGTCCAAGAGATATTGAAAATAATCAGGTGATGATCGTACGCCGGGATACCTTGGAAAAAACTCCCGTCGCCATTGATGATCTTAATGAACGGATCCCCCAACTTTTAAAAGAGATCAACTCGAGCTTATTTGAGAAAGCAAAAAAGATGCGGGATGAGAATACCTATTACGCCAAGAGTCTGGAAGAATTAAAAGGAATCATGAATACGACCCAGGGCTTTGTGAAAGCTATGTGGTGCGAAGATCCGGAATGTGAAGAGACAATTAAAGAGGAGACCGGTGCTACTATGCGCTGCGTACCCTTTGAGCAGGAAGAGGCAAAGGGCGATTGTCCCTTCTGCGGAAAAGAAGGAAAATCCCTAACCTATTTTGCAAAAGCCTATTAGATTGAAGAATCCTATCAGCTATTAAAGGAGGAATATATATGTCGGTAAGAGTAAGATTTGCCCCGAGTCCCACAGGATTTGTTCATATCGGAAGTTTAAGAACCGCTTTATATAATTATTTATTTGCAAAGGGCAATGGAGGAAAATATATCCTTCGAATAGAAGATACCGATCGTGCCCGCTACGTGCCCGGGGCCATTGAAGGAATGATTGAATCCATGACCTGGGCAGGGGTGAAACATGATGAAGGATTTCAGCTGGAAGAGGGGAAGCTGGTCGAAGAAGGGGAATTCGGTCCCTATATGCAGTCCAGAAGGTTGGAAATGTATCAAAAACATATTAAACAATTGCTTCATCAGCAGGATGCCTATCATTGTTTTTGTTCTAAGGAAAGAATTGACCGGCTGCGGGAAGAACAAAAAGCCCGAGGGGAAACCCCCAAGTATGACGGCCATTGCAAAGGACTTTCCGAAGAGGATGTAAATGAAAAAATCAAATCCGGAGAAGAATATGTGATTCGCTTGAAGCTTCCTGAAAATGAGGAAATTTCCTTTGAAGACATGGTCCGGGGGAAAATGGATTTTCACACCAGTGATATCGATGACCAGGTTCTGATAAAATCCGACGGATTCCCGACTTATCACTTTGCAGTGGTGGTAGATGATTATTTAATGGGAATCACCCATATTATCCGGGGGGAAGAATGGGTAACCTCAACACCAAAACATATCCAATTGTATAAGTCCTTCGGCTGGGATATTCCGAAGTATGTTCATCTGCCCAATATCTTAAATAAAGACAAGAAAAAACTGAGCAAGCGTCAAGGGGACGTAGCCGTGGAGGACTTTCAAAAGAAAGGCTATCTGCCCGAGGCCCTGGTTAACTATATTGCCTTAATCGGCTGGAGTCCCGAGGATAATCAGGAAATATTCACGATGGAAGAATTACAGGAAAAATTCGACTTGAAACGGGTTTCCAAGAGTGGCGGAGTTTTTGATGTGGAAAAGCTGAATTGGGTGAACAATCATTATATTAAAGAGGCAAATAACCACCGCTTAGCCAAGCTTGCAATCCCCTATCTGGAAGAGGCAGGATTCTTTGCGCCCGGCCAGGGGGAAAAGGAGCTGCCGTGGGTGGAAGACCTGATGGAAGTTTTAAAAGAGTATCTGGACTATATGGCCCAAGTTCCGGAAAAAGCGGAAATGTTCTTTAAAAAGGAAATTGAAATAACCCCGGAGGGCAGGGAAATTTTATCCGATGACCATATCGAAAAGCTGCTGGAAGCTTTTTATGAAAAAGTAAAAATTGCCGAGGTTATTGACGAAGCCTTTGGAAAACAGGTATTTAAAGACCTTAAAAAAGAAGTGGGCGCCAAGGGGCCAAAGCTTTTCAAACCCGCAAGAGTGGCGGTTACCGGAGAAACTCAAGGGCCGGATCTTACATTGGTAATGAAGGTTTTGGGCCGGGAAAAGCTGTTAAAAAGAATTGAATATGTACAGACTCAGCTGAGAAAGTAACGTTGCAATCTGCAAGATGGCGTTCGAAATCAACTTCAAAATTATTTTCTAAAGGAAAACACCGCTTTTGTAGAGGTTCAATCTACTGGAAAGTTGTGTTTTTCTTGTTTTTGAAATATAATGTGAAACAAGAAAGGTAGGAGATTTATGGAGGGATTTTTGGAACAATTTAATGATAATAACTCAGTAGATATGAAACAAACTTCGCCTTTAGCTTTGGCTTACATTGGAGACGCTATTTATGAAGTATATATTAGAAAAGTGCTGATTGAAAATCCGGATTTATCCGTAGACAAACTGCATAAGAAGGCGGTTAAATATGTAAGGGCGAATGCACAAGCAACTATTGTCCTGGCATTGGAAAAGGAATTAACGGAAGAAGAGTGGCTGATCGTAAAAAAGGGACGGAATCAAAAGTCCAAGACAATTCCCAAAAATTCGGATGTGGGGGATTATCGATATGCCACGGGTTTTGAAGCCTTAATTGGATTTCTGTTTTGTATGAAACGCTATGAACGGTTAATGGATGTAATGAAACGAGCGGTTGAAATTATTATGGAGGAGGAACAGTAATGCAAAGTCGATTGAATGTTCAGCTGATTACCCACACCCCGGATCCGGAAAAAGTTATAGCAGGAGCTGCGAAACTTTGTTATTCTCCCAAGGGGATCGAAGGTACTATGGAGCAGTCCGACAGCGAAAAAAATCGGAAATTTGTTCAAATGCTTGTAAACATGGGACATGAATCTCCCTTAGAACATATTTCCTTTACCTTTGGCATCGAAGGGGTCTCCAGAAGTTTAACCCATCAATTGGTTCGACACCGGATTGGGGCCAGTTATTCTCAGAAAAGTCAGCGATATGTGGAAGAAAAGGATTTTGAATATATCATTCCTCCGGAAATTGAAAAAAGACCGGGAGCAAGGGAGAAGTACTTAGAAGCTATGGAGAAAAGCGGACGGTACTACGAAGAGATTACGGAAGAATTATATGCGGATTATATAAAGCTGTATATGGAAAAAGGGGAAAGTGAAAAAAGCGCAAAGAAAATGGCAAAGAAAAAAGCCATTGAGGATGCCCGCTTTGTTCTTCCCAATGCCTGTGAGACGAAGATTATCGTGACGATGAATGCTCGAGCCCTGCTGCATTTTTTAAATCATCGGTGCTGTAACCGGGCCCAATGGGAAATTCAGGAGCTTGCCATCGAAATGCTGAGGATTGTAAAGGGGATTGCCCCTACGGTGTTTGATAAAGGCGGGCCTAAATGTTTGGATAAACCTTGTCCTGAGGGAAGTATGACCTGCGGGGAAATCGTAGCAGTACGAGACCGTTTTTCAATGTTAAAATGATAAAAATATTGAATAGATTACAGCGATAACAGATGACAAGTATTAGCAGGAATCGTAAAAATTAAATCGAAGTTAAAAATCAAAGAAAACTAGGAAATGATGAGGTGCAGTTATGAAAAAAAATAAAAATACAAAAAGAAACATTCAGGGAAATAAGCGTGGTAAATTTGAAAAAAAGGGAAACAAACCCTTTGAAAAGAAGCAGCAAGGCATGGGGGATAAAAAATCCTTTAATAAAACTTCTCGAGATGAACTTGTGGATGAGCAGGTTTCAGAGGAATCCACAAATCAAATAGAGGGAAGAAACCCGGTAATAGAGGCGCTGAAATCAGAGCACCCGATCAACAAAATCCTCATTGATTCCGGCGATAAAAAAGGCTCTGTGGTCAAAATTGTGGGAATGGCGAAAGACAAAGGGATTATCGTTAAGTATGTGGATCGAAGAAAACTGGATGAGATGTCGGGTACCCGGAATCATCAAGGGGTAATCGCAGAAATTGCTGCCTATGAAACCGTAGAACTGGAAGACTTACTGGAAAAAACGAAGAATAAAGAACCGTTCTTTTTAATTTTAGATGAAATTATGGATCCCCATAATTTAGGTTCCATGGTACGTACCGCCAATGCTTCAGGGGTGGATGGAATCATTATACCGAAAAGAAGGTCCGTGGGCCTTACCGTAAGTGTGGCAAAAGTAGCGCAAGGAGCCCTGGAACATGTGCCTGTGGCAAAAGTCTCAAACATTGCCCAAACCATGGAACGACTAAAGGAGGAAGGACTCTGGATGGTCGGGGCCGATATGGACGGAGAGCAGGTCCACTATGAAGCAAATCTGTTAGGACCCATAGCGCTGATTATCGGAGGAGAAGGAAAAGGACTTTCGGAGCTGACAAAAAAGAAATGCGACTTTTTAGTAAAGCTTCCTATGGAAGGGGCAATATCTTCCCTGAATGCATCGGTAGCCGGAGCGGTATTAATGTATGAAGTATTGAGGCAGCGGAAGTCAAAACAGGCATAGGGGTGTGGAAGGCTTGAAAGAGTACTTGATTTTAGACGGATACAATGTGATCAACGGGTGGCCGGAGATTCAAGAAATTGCTGCAATCAATCTCGATGAGGCCAGAAGGGCCTTAGTTGATCGGATGGCGGAATATAAGAGCTTTAAGGGGATAGAGATTATTATTGTGTTTGATGCTTATCAAGTCAAAGGCACAAAGAAGCTAAAGGAAAACATTAAAGGTGTGGAGATTGTCTATACCAAAGAACGGGAAACCGCCGACAGCTATATCGAGCGTTTGACTACGGAACTTTCTGAACGGAATCATGTTTCCGTTGTAACGAATGACTGGGCAGAGCAACAAATCGTCTTAGGAAGCGGTGCTACTCGAATTACCGTAAGGGAGCTGGTATTGGACTTTAATGCGGCAAAGGGAAGAATCCATCGCAGCAGTGAAAAGCTGGGGAAAATCGTTTCCAACTCCATCTCGAAAAATATCGACTCGGAAATTCTTAGAAAGCTTGAAAAATTCAGAAAAGAATAAACGAATCCCTTGACTTTGGGTATTTTACTAGGTTATAATTAAACCATAGTTTTTGCAACGCTTATAAAAGGGGTGGAGGCGATGTCTATGGGCTCAGAAGCAGTTAAAAAAAGCAGGATCGACACAGGGGCAGTACTAGAGGATAAACCGGATTTAATTGATGAAGACGTTGTAATAAGTGCAAGGGCCGGTCAGATCGAAGCGATCGAGTATCTGATGAACAAGTACAAAAATTTTGTAAAAGCAAAAGCGAGATCCTACTTTTTAATCGGTGCGGACAAAGAAGATATTATTCAGGAAGGAATGATTGGTTTATATAAAGCCATAAGGGATTATCGATCCGATAAGTTATCGTCTTTCCGTGCATTTGCTGAACTTTGCATAACGCGACAAATCATTACAGCCATTAAAACCGCAACCCGGCAGAAACACATCCCTCTTAATTCCTATGTCTCTTTGAACAAGCCTATGTACGACGAAGAATCGGATCGCACCCTGATGGATGTTATTTCGGAGCAGTCCACATTAAACCCGGAAGACTTAATCATTGGAAGAGAAGAAATGGGTACAATAGAAGGGAAACTTGGCGATGTGCTTAGTGAACTGGAATGGGAAGTCCTGACCGCTTATCTCGAAGGACAGTCTTACCACGAAATGGCAATAGAGCTTAACCGGCACATTAAGTCTGTAGATAACGCCCTCCAAAGAGTCAAAAGAAAGCTTGAAAATTACTTGGAAGAACACGAAAAAGAGATGGCAATTAAATAGGATAAGGTGTTGACAATAAGGTTTGAAGCATAGTAAAATTGTTAGCAAGCGACTAGAGAGTACATATATAATGGAATCTCTAAAACCGATAGAGGAGGAAGGATAATGTCAAAAGCAAAATTTGAAAGAAATAAACCCCACGTAAACATTGGAACCATTGGTCACGTAGACCATGGTAAAACCACGTTAACCGCAGCCATTACCATCACCATGCATCAGCGAT
>SKOH01000110.1 GCA_007120165.1 Clostridiales bacterium | reverse complement strand
GTCTTTTGGGAAATCTGCGGGTGTTGTGTTCCCGTTTTTAGCGACTCAATTAATATACCATCTAAGTTTTTTGGTGTCAATAAGGAAAAGCGATATAAATGAAGAAAAGAGACCCAAATATGGATCTCTTTTCTTCTTTTTATCGTTTTCAATTCTTTTTACAGCTCTTTCATGCCTTCTGCCAATGCTTTTTTATTAAGAGGAACAAATTTCTCCTTAACATTTGCAACCAAAACTTCTTCCCAGTTTATATCCTCAATTGCCATTGCTTTTAGCAGTGCTCCCAGAAGAACAATATTTTGGGCCTTTATATTACCAAGATCTACAGCAATATCTGCAGCTTTAACTACGGTAAGATTTTTAACAACTCCTGCGATGTCATCTAAAATAGTTTCCGGGTATGGTACTTTTCCAGATAATGTGGGCGCAGAGGGAATCGCGTAGTCATTAACTACTGCAATACCATCAGGCTTCAGATACCCTAACCATCGGTAAGCTTCCATTTTTTCAAAGGCTACTATAATATCCGCTTGACCTTTTCCAATGATCGGGGAGTGAACATCTTCACCAAAACGCACTTGGGTAGTTACACTTCCGCCTCTTTGAGCCATTCCATGTACCTCTGACATCTTAACATCATATCCGGCATTAATTAATCCTTGAGATAATATTTTACTGGCGAGGATAATACCTTGTCCCCCTACACCGACCAATAAGACGTTTTTTGTTTTTTTCATATTATTCTCCCACCTTTTCAATAGCTTTAAATGGACATACTTGTAAACAAACCTCACAACCTACACACATGGTCGGATCAATTTGTGCCTTCTCACCAAAGGAGATCGCTGGACATCCCACTTTTCCACATACTTTACAGGTTGTACATTTATCTTCATCCACTTGGCAAATGGATTTGGTCAGATCAAACTCCTCATAATCTTCCTGAGTAAACTCTTTTAAAACACAAGGCCATTTTGTAATAATTACCGAGGGTTCATCGGTGGCTAATGCCTTATCGATGGCATCCTTGCTTTCTTTTAACGTTAATGGATTAATGGTTTGAACATCCTCCACGCCACAGGCTCTTACCATTTTTTCAATGTCAATGATTGGTGCTTTATCACCCATTAGCGTATACCCAGTTCCCGGGTTTTGCTGGTGTCCGGTCATCCCAGTAATTCTGTTATCCAAAATTACGGTAACCGCATTTCCTTTATTATAAACTATATCTAGTAATCCGGTGATTCCAGAGTGGAAAAACGTAGAGTCTCCAATCACACCAACTACTTTTTTATCAATCCCGTTTTTATTAAAAGCCATTTGTGCTCCATGTCCTGCGCTGATACTGGCACCCATACAGATACAGGTATCCATCGCATTTAATGGTTCAGCAGACCCCAAAGTATAACATCCGATATCGCCGGTAACCATAATATTTTTCTTTCTGGATAATTCATAAAAGAATCCTCTATGAGGACATCCGGCGCACATGGTCGGAGGTCGTCCAACGGCTTTGGTATCATCCAATTCTAAAACTTCAGGCGTGGTACCCAGTAGTGCTTCTTCAAGGACATGGGGACTCAACTCTCCAATATTTGAGATTTTCTCTTTTCCGATACATTCGATCCCATGAGCTTTCATCTGTTCTTCCATAAAGGGTTCCAATTCTTCAATCACGTATAGGGTATCCACTTCATCTGCAAAGCTTTTAATTTTATCCATAGGCATCGGGAAACTAAACCCGACTTTCAAGTAAGAAGCGGTGTCACCAAATACTTCCTTTGCATATTGATAAGCAACTCCAGCGGTTACTATGCCGATTTTTTTATCATTCCACTCAATGCTGTTTAAGGATGTTTCATTGCTGAACTTTTCAAGTTCTTTTAGCTTTTTCTCTAATAACACATGCATGATACGCCCGTTTGCAGGAGTAGCAACAAATTTACTGATATTTTTTTCATAAGGCTTAATTCCTACTTCTTTCCGCTCTACCATTTCTACCGGTGTTTTACTATGACAAACTCGTGTAGTAACTCTTAGCATCACAGGAACATCAAATTTCTCGCTGATTTCGAAGGCTTCCTTCGTAAAGTCCTTTGCTTCTTGAGAATTACTTGGTTCAATTACCGGAAATTTCGCAGCTTTAGCATAGTAACGGTTATCCTGTTCATTTTGTGAACTGTGCATTCCCGGATCGTCTGCTGATACAAACACAAATCCGCCGTTTACTCCTGTATAAGCATAGGTGAATATCGGGTCTGCCGCCACATTGACTCCTACGTGCTTCATTGCAGCTAAACTTCTAGCCCCTGCAATGGAACCGCCGATGGCTACTTCCATCGCAACCTTTTCATTTGGAGACCACTCGCTATAGATATCTTCTTTATACTGTGCCATATTCTCAAGGATCTCGGTACTTGGTGTGCCAGGGTACGCCGCCGCAAGGGTTACACCCGCTTCATAACATCCTCTTGCAATGGCTTCATTACCAGTCATTAATTGTTTCATTCAACGTCACTCCTTCAGTTTATTGTTATTTAGTTGCTGCAGAAATCACACTTCCCAGTGCAATAGAATAAAACTTGGTTTCTGCAGAATCTGCCCGGGATACTAACACAATAGGAACTTTAGCCCCCATAATTACTCCGGCGGATTCTCCACCTGCCATGTAGGTTATGGACTTTCCAATTCCGTTTCCAACTTCAATGGTAGGGACAAGAAAAATATCGGTTTCTCCCACGACAGGACTCTCATAACCTTTGATTTTTGCTGCTTCCTTTGAAACTGCCAGATCGAAAGCG
Source organism: Clostridiales bacterium (assembly GCA_007120165.1). GTDB lineage: Bacteria > Bacillota > Clostridia > Peptostreptococcales > T1SED10-28 > Isachenkonia. Next base: position 14,588 of record SKOH01000110.1, on the reverse strand, counting down.
ATAGGTCCTTCCACATATACGTCTTCCCCGTAAACTTTTTTTAAGGAATTCTCTTTAAGCTTTTGTCCATCGATGGTTGCTGGCATTTTATCACTGGGTTTTTCTTTAGCTGCTAAACAGGATACATAAGTGTTTTGATTGCCTAAGGCCCGAGAAACGAGTACTGCGTTACGCAGAATATCTTCCTTTTGCTCAAAATTCGGAGCGATATTCATTCCCCCGTCACTCATCAATAATAACTTGTGATAAGTGGGCACTTCGTATACCATTACATGACTCAACAGTCGATTGGTGCGAAGCCCATACTCTTTATTAAGGACCGCCTTTAAAAGAATGGAGGTATCAATTTTCCCTTTCATTAAAAAATCTGCTTTCCCTTCAGATATTAATTTCACCGAAGTCTCTGCAACATTCTCTAATCCGGTAGCTTCGACAATTGTTATATCTTGAAGATCAAACTCAATTTTTTTAGCAATTTCTTCCACGGCTGATTTTTTACCAACAAGAATTGCATCAATAATATTTGAGGTTTTCGCTTCCTTTACTGCCGATAAAACATCTTCATCTTCTGCCGCCGCAACGACTAAAGTCATTTTGCTCTGATTCTTTGCTTGAGCTTTTAAGTCTTTTAAGGATTTTATCAAATTTTTCACCTCTTTATCAATTTAAATAATTTTGTTTAAGCTTTAAAATTTTTTAATAAGCCACAACTCTATTCTACCTCTTTTCTACTGAAGTTTCCACCCTTATTTTCAATATATTTTAAAATTTTCGCTATTCTTTATTATCTTTCTTAAATATTTCCAACTGATCTTTACAAGCAAGGGTGATTTCGTCGGTAGGGTCGAATCGTAAAGCGGCCTCAATATACTTTTCAGCTTTTTTCAAATCTCTTATTTCTAAATTGACCATGGCTAAATTGGAAAGGATCTCACCGTTATCAGGATCTTTTTGGAGAGCTTTTTCAAAATACTCCATAGATTTTTGATATTTTCCCATCCCTGCATAAGAAAGTCCGATTTCTACGTAAGGATCTGCAATCCGCTCTTCCAACTCTATTACCCGCTGAAAGTACGTAATTGCTTTCGGGTATTCTTCCTGCTGCCGATACCCGAGACCTATGAAAAATTGTAAATTCCACCATTCAGGATATCGTTCTTTAAGAGCTAAAAGCTCCTTTAGTCCCGAAGTCCCATCCCCCTGGAGAATCTTTTGATAGCCTTTTTCATATTGTACCAAATCCTCAATTTCTCTGAGCAAGGTATTTATGTGTTCTTCTAAGTGTTCTTCAAGACCAGACTTTAGTGCTCTTTTCCAAATGATTTCTGCCTTTTGAAAAAGGCTGTCTTTTTTGTATAAAAAACCCAGATGATACTGAGCCAATCCATGCTCCGGTTCTATTTCCAGTAATTTTTCCAGCTGTGAACGGGCCTCTTCCTGAAATACTTCTATTTTTTCCTGTAAAGACTTCAGACTTTGAAGGTTTTCGTTATTGCTGAAGTCCTCCACTAAAGTCAGTAAGGCGACTGCGTAATTAAATATTATGCTGGGATCCTTCGGTTTTACTGCGGTCGCTCCTTTTAGAAAAATCATCCCTTTAATTTTTTCTCCCTGATCAAAGGCATTGTTTCCCAGAATCAGAAGAGCCTTCATAATATCCGGACTTAAATTTTCTAAGATACGGATATATTCCTCCCGATATTTAAAGTTCGGGTCTACTCCCAATAAATAAGCAATGCCTTTTACTATGATTTCTGTGGTAATCATAAATTCCTGGTCATTCTTTTGCAGTTTGGTTGTTAAGTCCTCTAGCAGGATCGGAAGTTCCACGGCTTCCTGACCTAAACCAGTATTATTATCCTTTAATAACTCCCGAATATCTAAGGATAAAAAAGTTAACTCTTTAGTTTGTTCCAGTAAAAACCCCTGCATTGTTGTTGCCATATTCATCACCTCATATAATAGATTATAGTAGTTTTTTAAATTCCTATTTTAAGATTTTATGCACAATGATATCATCAACGTATTGTCCTGACTCTTCAGAGAAATGATGCATATGTACCGTACCGGAAATTGTAAATCCGCAGGATAACAAAGTATTTAATGATGCTTTATTGTTGCTGTACACATAGGTTCTCGCAATTTTTACGCCTATTTGGATAAGTTCTTCCAGGCCGTAATAGGTCAGGCTTTTAGCGATTTTATTACCCCGATAATTTTTTGCGATTGCCGCGGTCAAAAAAGCGCTGTGATTTTTATAGGTGCTTCCTCTTTTTGCCCTTAACACTCCGACAATAACGTCCTTTTCAGAATCCACCGCCACAAAAAGGGAAATAGTATCATCTTCCATCCATTGAGATAAATCTTTTTCCTCATTTATTTTGGTAAATCCCACCTGGGCCTTTTCCCCTTTCAGTTCCTGAAACAATTGGAACATCCCTTTAATATCTTCAGTTACTGCGACTCGGTACTCTATCATCAAAGCATTCCCTCCCGAATAATATGATTTTAATTCTTGGTTTTTGGCGAAAGCTTTACATTTTACATATTTCTCATGAATAGTCTTTTTCTTCTGCTGCTGGTGTTCAATAACTTAAATAAAAGTCCGCGATAAATCATACCATAGGAAAACCATAGTTGTCCCAGAATGTATAGTAAAATTCCAAAGGGGCCTTGGGTAATGGTTCCCAAAGACGTGATATTATTAAAGACATTGATAAGAGCACTTCCTGTTATTAATGTAAATATACCTACCAACAGGAGGTTAGGCAAATACCATTCTATCCAATGCTCCTTAATAAACTCTACGGAGTATTTAATACTTTCCCAACCATTGTAGGACTTTTGATAAATTGTTTCCGGCAAAGCGTTCATTAGAAAAACCATCAAAAATATTAAACCGAACTGATACACAAAAGGGCCCACCAAACCTACAATCATCGGACGCAAAAATATATCCAAACCTAGTAAAACCACGAATCCGATAAAGTATACAGACCATACCTTCCGTAAATAAATCAAAAATCCGTCTTTAAAATCCTGAAGTGAGAAACGGTCCTTCTCAATTATCTGTTCTAGTAAATACAGATAGTTAGAAACCATTGCACTGCTTAATATCAATAAAAACATACGGCTTAATATCCAAAAAAGCGGAGATACAATTGTACCCACAAAAAGTATTGTGGAATAAATCAGACCGGTAAAAATAATTAGCCAGTTATTCATTAAGCTTTTTAAGGCCTTCTTGGCAGTTTTCAGATTCATATAATAAATATCCGTTACTATACTCATTTCGCCCCTCCTAGGTTGTTTAATGCATCATTATTTAATACGATAGACTCGATTTTGTTCAAAATCGAACAGCACTACATTTTCTTTAAAATCCGGTACGTCTAAAAAGTTGCTATCCAAACTTTCGAGAATCGGGTACTCAAACACCTCAAAATGAACTTTTTTTATCAATTTTTTAGCCGGCTCCCTTTGAGATCCGGTTAAATAACGTTCTCTATTCTCTTGGCTTTGTAAAAACTCATGGGCATCATCCTTCGACCAGATCTGTTCTTTTTCTTCATTAGACTTGGCAGTTAACCCCTTTGGTATCTTTCTTTTTTTACTACGCTTTAAGTAATCAAACCGAAGAAGATTCTGGATAAAAGCAATCCTATCAAACTTCTGCTTTTGACAAAACTCAAGAAGGATTGTATATAACGATTCCTTGCTTTGGGATTGTTCCAATAGCCCCATTTCTTTCCAATATCTACTTAAGTCCTCGAAAAATTTAAAAGCATTATTATTATAAAGAGTACCGATTACATAACCCAGCGTTAACAAAAATCCTTGGTCATTCCAATATTTCTCTAAAAGACTTTCCACATCCTTAAGTTTAAGTATTTCCGTATAGTTGATCCATTGATTTTCAAGGATTTCGTAAGGCGGTCCCTCCGTATACACATATCCAAAATCTTCAGCCTTTTTTCTGAGGTCCGACCCTTTTAATAGTTTTAAAAATCCCAATTGCAGTTTTTCAGCTCTCAGAGAAAAAACATCGTTAAAGGATTTTCGAAAAGTAAAATAATCTTCATAGGGAAGCCCGGCTATTAAATCCAGATGGATATGGATGTTTTCTAAATTCACCAAAGCCTCTAGCGGAGCTTTTATACTGTTGAAGTCCATCCTTCGGTTGATCGAAGAAAGGGTTTCGGAATTGGTTGACTGCACCCCTACTTCAAACTGGAATAATCCCTTAGGCACGGTTTTTAAAAATTCTATAAACTCATCATCAATAAGTTCTGCTGTAATTTCAAAGTGAAAATTGGTTAAATTGTTGTGATTCTCAAGAATATACTGCATAATTCCTAAGGCATGATTTTTCTTCGCATTAAATGTCCGATCTACAAATTTAACCTGCTTAACATTATGTTTCAGAAAGAAATCCAAGTCCCGTTGAATTTTTCCCATCGGCAAGAAGCTTACCCCACTAACTGCAGCGGATAAACAGTATTCACAATTATAAGGACAACCTCGGGCACTCTCATAATAATATATTTTATTCGGATCCATCTCTAATCCATCATAAGGGAATAAAGCCTGTTGATGAAAGGTACTTGTAGGTCTGTTGGAATTTTCGATAATTTTGCCTCGAACACGGTAAGCGATATTATCCATATCATGATAACTTTTATTTTCCTTAATTCTACTTAACAGCTCAGAAAACGTCGTCTCTCCTTCTCCTTTTATGACCATATCGATGTAGTCTTCCTGTTCCATAAGGCTGCGAGTATCAAAACCAACTTCTGGACCCCCGAGGATCACTTGTGTTTCCGGTAAGACCTTTTTCAACTCCCGGCCTAATTGATGGACCAAAGAGATATTCCATATATAGCAGGAAAACCCGATAATATCCGGTTGCTCTTCATAAATATTTTTAAGCAGGTCATCAAGGTGTTGATTGATAGTGTATTCCCTCAATATTACTTCTTCATTTAGATACTTTAGATTTTGATATAAGTATCTTATTGCCAGATTGGTGTGAATATATTTCGAATTGAGTGCAGTTAACATAATTTTCATATCGTAACCCTTTCCTTCCTGGTGTTTTCCTAGTTATTATAGCATATTTCCCCTATTCCTGCATGCGTCGGTCCTTGCTTAAATAGCCCCCTGCTTCTTGACTACCCTGGTTCTCTAATATGAAATTTCTTGTAAAAGGAAATCATTTAACATATAATAATAAAAGAAATCATAGTAGGTATTCTCTCCGAGACAGAAAGGCGGAAAAAATTTGTTGCCACAAACTCACATGATTATTGCAGATCATATCCATTATAATACTGAAAAGACCCTTGGAATAAAATTAAATAAGAGCAGTTTGATGTATGGAAGTGTTAAACCGGATATTGCACCAAATTTATTAAAACTATCCCATTTCAAACCTCAATCCCTAACACTGATTTGCCGGGAAATAAAAGATCTGACAGAACATGCATATGTGGATGAGCGCAGATACATAAAATATATTTCTCAAAAAATCGGTATTATTAATCATTTTATTTCCGACTTCTTTTGTGTTCCCCATAATGATAGAAAAACCTACAAGAACAATTTTATGGAACACATGGTTTATGAAAAAATGCTCCATAAAAAAATCAAAACATTTAATAAAGAGAGTATTACTCCAAAAGCATCTTTGGACTTACTGAACCTGTCTACTATAGAAATCGAAGACATCATTGAGGGTTATCATTTGGAGTATTCTAAAAATAATGAGTCTATTCTTAACGACATCAAGCATTCAGTAACAGTTTCTTCGATGGTATCCGTGCTTATTATGGCCAACATGGTTCATAATTCCAGCATTGAAGCCAGCTGGGAAACCACCTCCTGGCTTAACCCTCAAACTGCATAAAACACTGTTAAACCAAAAACCATTAGCCCTTGGCTAATGGTTTTTTTAGTTTGTAGTACCTTGATTTCGTTTTGACAACCAATTGGAGACGGTCTTTTAGAACTGTTTTTTCTATAATTTCAAAATCCCTTAGGATTAAATGTCTTCCCTTTTCCCCCGGCTTCAGTAAAAATAGGTTTTTTGTATCCGTATACCCAGGAGGTGCGGGCTTTTTCACCTTGTACGGGGTTTTTAGGATTTCAAACTGTTTTAGTTTATTAAAGTATTGGTCCATATCCTTTAAAAAAGAATCCTGATCTATTGGCTGATGATCTCCTTCAAAATTATTCTGAGGACTTGAAGGATCTTTGCGTTTTTTCAAATCCCTTAGAGCTAAACTTAAGATCTTCGTTTCTGAAGAAACCTCGAAATGTTTAAGCAGTTCCATAAAGCGGGGTTCCTCATAATACTTTAAAAACAAATGGATACTTTGAATAAAAATTAATTGGCTGTTGTCATCGATACGATCCTTTCCCGGCAGTTCCTCCTTGGATATCCGGTCAAGATCCATAATCCAGCGGATCTTTTCCTTTTCAAAAGCTATTTTATCATTATGATTTCCCTTGAGTTCTTTTTGGACAAAACGGTCGTAATTCAGAAAAATGATATATTCTTTTAAACTTTGTACAAAAGAATCAATATTGCTATACTGCTTAAACATAACCGTGTGTATTGCCTTTCCCATCAGCAAAAACAATACCAATCTATCGGACTTTTGCTTTGTTTCACTAGCAAACGCATAAAGTTCCTGTTCTAAGGTTTCTAAATCATAATTCCCGATAATCAATGGCAGCAGACTTATTATACCCGTGCTTATAAGGGAGCTTTGCTCTTTTTCCCCATTGTTTAATAAAAAACAGCGGATACTGCCCTCCCGATAATATTTCCATAAGATTAATTCTTCTTTTAATCGAGGGACGTCAATGGAGATTTTTTCCTCTGCCTGATCATTCAGAAGGGACTTTCCCATAATGATCATCAATTCCGTAAGATCATTATACGTTTCTTCGCTGATATTCATATCCTTATTAAGAATGCGGTCATAATGTCCTATTAAGGAAAACAACTGCTGTTTCGGTTTCATTTAATCCCTCATTTATCCTGGTTACATTTTATCGGGAGCTTCGATCCCTAAAATATAAAGAGCATTTTTTATGGTTTGCTTAGTAGCGGAAACTAAGGCGAGTCTTGCTTTTTTTACTTCTTCCTCTTGATTTAGAATAGGACATTCATTGTAAAACTTATTAAAACTCTGAGCAAGATTTACTACATATCTGGTTACAATGGAAGGTTCATTTTTCTCCTTAGCCTGCAGGATGGCTTCACTAAACCCATGAATTCCCAAGATTAAATCCATTGAGCTCTTTTCCTCTAGAACTTTCCAACTTATATCCGAACTGAGATCTGTATTTCCTTTTCGAAGAATACTTGCTGCTCTTGCATGGGTATACTGTACATAGGGACCGGTTTCTCCTTCAAAATTAAAAGCAGTTTCCCAGGAAAAAGATACATCTTTGATTCTGCTGTGACTTAAATCATTAAATATAATAGCACCTACACCAATATCCTTCGCTATTTTTTCTTTATTTTCCAATTCCGGATTTTTCTCTTCAATGATTTCCTGAACCCGATTGATTGCACCGTCGAGCACATCCTGTAAAAGAACTACATTTCCTTTTCGGGTTTGAATTCTTCTGCCTTCGTGGGTTACCCGCCCAAAGGGGATATGTTCTAAATCCTTGGCCCACTCATATCCCATTAAATCGATTACTTTCATCCATTGGGCAAAATGCAGATTTTGAGAATAATCCGTTACATATAAACATTTTTCAAAATCAAAGGTTTTCTTTCGGTAAATCGCCGCCGCAATATCCCGTGTAGCATAAAGGGTGCTTCCGTCGTTTTTCATTACCAGGCAGGGAGGCATATTATATTCCTCTAAATCGACTAAATGAGCGCCTTTGCTTTCCTTTAACAAATTTTTATCCTTCAGCTCTTTAATGACGATATCCATCTTGTCATTATAGAAACTCTCTCCGGTATAATGGTCAAATTCCACATTTAAGGTTTTATAGACTTTTTTCAGCTCTTGGATTGTCTCGGAACTAAACCATTTCCATAGATTGTAAGCTTCCCGGTCCCCCTGTTCCATCCGGGTGAACCAGCTTCTTGCTTCATCTTCGAGTTCCGGATGTTTTTCCGATTCCTCATGGAATTTAACATATAAATCCAGTAATGTTTCAATGGGATTTTCCTTAACTGCTTTTTCCGAGCCCCAATTACGGTAAGCAACAATGACCTTCCCAAATTGTGTACCCCAGTCTCCTAAATGGTTTATCCCTTCACAATTATACCCTAGGGCTTCATAAATCCGGTATAAGGCATTGCCAATAACCGTGGAACGCAGATGCCCTACATGAAAGGGCTTTGCAATATTTGGTGCAGAAAAATCGATGCAGACCGTTCTGCCTTGGCCTAAATTTAGTTTTCCATAGGCCTCTTTCTGCATGAAAACCGAATTGATTACCGAAATAATGAGTTCTTTTTTATCTATAAAAAAGTTCAGATAAGGGCCCTTAGCTTCCACTCTTTGAAAACCATCAGGAAGCTCCATTTCTTTTTTTAGTTCCTCTGCAATCATATTAGGAGCCTTTCGAAAAGCTTTTGCAAGACGAAAGCAGGGAAAAGCAAAATCTCCCATCGTACGATCCGGTGGTACCTCCAGCATTTCTTCAATTTCTTTAACGGAAAGGTCGTTGATATGATGTTTTAAATGATCGGTTAATATTACTTTATAATCCATAATAAACCTCCTTATTTTTCGCTAAACTTACTAATGATTTTACTGCAAAGTTTATTTTAAATCAACTATGGTTACGCCGGCTCCTCCTTCTCCGTACTTTCCTCCTCTAAAGGTCTGTACATGCCGATGAGCTTTCAGCATTTGATTTAAACCTGATTTCAACACCCCGGTGCCTACACCGTGAATAATCATCACTTGGCTAAGACCTGCAATATAGGAGTCATCCAGATATTTATCCACTTCAAATATGGCCTCTTCTAAATTCTTCCCCCGGACATCAATATCCGTTCGTATGTTTTGACTCTTAGATTTGATCATCTTTGATGTCTTAGTGGTCTGTTTATCTTCCTTGGTGGATAAACGCTTCAAATTAGAGATTTTTATATTAACCTTCATGATTCCCGCTTGAACCTGTACTTCTCCTTTATCGTCTTCGGGACTGAGAACATGCCCTTCTTGATTCAGCGATAGTATCTTCACCCGCTCTCCGGGTTTTAAGTGCTTTGGAGGTGCATGGTTTACCGGTTCATTTAAAACTTCCTTCGAATCCTTCAATTCCAATATCTTATCTCCAAGTTTCACTCGGGCTTTTTCGATTTCCTGATTCACTTTTTTTCGATCCACTTCCTCTTCGAGACTTCGCAGATTTTCAATAATCTCCTCTGTCTCCGCTTTCGTTTTCTTAACCAGGTTTTGAGCCTCTTTCTTTGCCTGGGAAACCATCTTTTGTTTTTGATTTTCCACTTTTGCAAGTTTTTCCTGATACTTTTCTTTCAGTTCTTCCATCTCTTTTTTCAACCGTTCGATCTCAATCTTTTCATATTCAATTTTACTTTTATTGTTTTCAATATTTTGCAGTACATCTTCAAATTGAAGATTTTCCTGGGTAATCAGAGATTTTGCCAAATCGATAATTTCCGGGGATAGCCCCAGCTTTCTGGAAATTTCAAAAGCATTGGACTTGCCCGGGATCCCAATGGAAAGACGGTACGTGGGCCGCAGGGTTTGAACATCAAATTCTACGGATGCATTCTCCACTTCCGGATGGACCAATGCGTACTGCTTTAGCTCACTATAGTGAGTGGTTGCCACAACTTTTGTCCCGATGGCCTTAAGATCTTCTAATATGGCCATGGCAAGGGCTGCCCCTTCCGTAGGGTCGGTTCCCGCCCCCAGCTCATCAAACAGCACTAAGGAATTTTTTGTCAAATCTTTAAAAATCTCTACAATATTGGTCATATGGGAAGAAAATGTACTTAGACTTTGTTCGATACTTTGTTCATCCCCGATGTCCGCAAAAATATGGTCAAAAATGGTAATTTCCGTTCCGGAATCCGCCGGTATTTGAAGCCCGCTCTGTCCCATTAAAGATAATAGTCCCAAAGTTTTCAACGATACGGTTTTACCGCCGGTATTGGGACCGGTGATTACTAAAATATTAAAATCCTTTCCAATCCAGATATCCGTCGGCACCACCTCTTTGGGATCAAGGAGAGGGTGGCGCGCTTTTTTTAGATTAGCAAATCCCCGGTCATTGACCTTTGGACTGGAAGCATCCATGGCCAGCGCTAACTTTCCCTTGGCAAAGATAAAGTCAATCTTTCCTAATAAATCCTGATTCTTTAGTATTTCATTTCCCTTTAGAGCAATCTCATTGGAAATTTCCCGAAGAATCCGTTCGATTTCCTGTTCCTCCGCTAATTTCAACTGTTTTAATTTATTATTCAAATCAACCACCGCCATGGGTTCAATAAAAAGCGTAGCTCCACTGGTGGATTGATCATGAATCATACCTTTTACCTGGTTTCTATATTCCTGTTTCACCGGTACTACATAACGATTTTGTCGAAGAGTGATAATTTGATCCTGCAGATAGGTTTGATTTCGAGAAGATGTAATAAAACTTTGCAGGGTGGATCGAACTTTATCATTGGCCTGACTGAGTTGTCTTCGAATTTGTCTAAGCTCCACACTGGCCTCATCGGAAACTTCATTTTCATTAAGAATAGACCGATCAATCCGTTTTTCCACCTCGGGAACTGTTTCAATTGCCCGAATAAGGGCAGTGAGTATTGGAGCGGTCAAATCCGCGTTCTCTTTTTCTCTTTTTATAAAAACCTTCATTCGCTTCGACACTCGCAAAAATTCCAATACAACCAGCAGTTCACCGGGGTCAAGGAAAGAGCCGATAGAGGTTTTTTTGATCAGGCGCTCTACCTCTCCAAGACCTTCCAAGGGCACTCCACTGTTTTTCAATAGCACCTGTACGGCTTCATCGGTTTCTTTTTGACGCAACTGAACCTCTTCAAAATCCGTGGTGGGTCTTAATCCTCTCGCTAAGCTTTTACCCATGGGTGAGACCCCATGGGAAGATAGTAATTCAATGATTTTTGTATACTCTAAGGCTCTTAAACTTTTTTCATTCAATCCATCGTCACCTCTATATTCGTTTTTTACCAGGCTGCAACCATTCCATCCGTCCGTGGTTCCGTGGCACCAATAAGGGTCTCTCCATTTTTTAGAATGATCTGTCCCCGCCCGAAGGAACCCGAATCTTTCGCCCATTCAACCTGATGGCCTCTCCTTTGCAGATGCTCGAAGATAAACTTTGGTGTTCCCAGTTCGATTTCCACTCTCTTTTCATGAATCCACTGCCATCTAGGAGCGTCCAACGCTTCTTGGGGGTTGAGTTTAAAATCCAGCAGATTATTGATGACTTGCATATGTCCTTGGGGTTGCATAAATCCTCCCATAACTCCAAAGGGTCCTACAGCTTTTCCCTCTTTCGATAAAAATCCTGGGATGATTGTGTGATAAGTACGCTTCCCCGGCGCGAGAGCGTTATGGTCATTAGGATTTAAGCTGAAGTTGTGCCCCCGATTTTGAAGACCGATGCCGGTTCCAGGAATTACTACTCCCGAACCGAAGCCCATATAATTGCTTTGAATGAAGGAAACCATATTCCCTTCTCCATCGGCGGTTGCCAAATAAACGGTACCGCTGCTATCCGGTTTTCCGGCCTTAGGGAACAGGGCTTCATTGGTTATTTCTTTACTTCTTTTTCTGCCGTACTCCTGGGAAAGGAGCTGATCAACGGATATCTTCATAAAATCGGGATCCGTGATATATTTTTTCCCGTCTTCGAATGCAAGCTTCATCGATTCTATTTGCTTATGGACGGTACTTTCGGAATCTCTATTTTCTAACCTTTGATGCTGTAAGATATTCAGGGCCATTAACGCGATAATCCCCTGTCCATTAGGGGGGAGCTCCCAGACATCATAACCTTTATAATTAATCTTTACCGGTTCTATCCATTCCGGCATAAAATTTTCCAAATCCGATTTATCTATAAAACCCTTATGTTTCCGGGAAAAATCGTGGATTTTATCCGATAGGCTTCCCCGATAAAAAGCTTCGGCATTGCTGTTGCCTATCAACTCTAAAGTCTTCGCATGGTCTGGAGAGGACCATATCTCTCCGGGTTTTGGAGCTCTATTGTTCGGAGCAAACGTATCAAACCAGTTCTGAAATTCTTTACCCTTAAAGGTTCTCTTATAAACGTTAAATGCATTCTCCCAGTATTTTGCAGTAATGGGCGCTACGGGAAAGCCTTCCTTTGCATAAGCAATAGCCGGTTCTAAGCACTCTCTTAGAGTAAGTTTCCCGAATTTTTGTGACAGGGCAGCCCAAGCTCCCGGTGCCCCCGGTACGGTTACGGGAATCATCCCGTGTTTCGGCATATTTTCATAACCCTGATCTTTCAGCTTCTCAATGGAAATACTTTTTGGCGACTTGCCACTGCTGTTTAGACCATATATTTTGTCCTTCATCCACACAATGGCGAAAGCATCACCGCCGATTCCGTTGGATGTAGGTTCAACTACAGTTAAACAGGCGGCCGTGGCTATCGCGGCATCCACAGCGTTCCCCCCCATTTTGATAATATCGAGTCCGGCTTGGGCTGCTAAGGGTTGTGAGGTTGCAACCATACCCTTTTTTCCATAGACTAAGGTTCGTTTCGACGGATATTTGTATTGCAGATCATGATAATTCATCGTATCCCTCCAATTAGATTAGTTAAGTCTAAAACTCCCACTGAGCAGTGAGAGTTTTAAGTGGCTAATCTATATAACTATTCGATGCATCGATGGAAATTTCCTGCTTTTTATACGTACTATTTTTTGTTCTTTCCTGCTTTGTCCCGAAGACTGCGATTAAGAACCTTCTTTCGAAGACGAATTTCTTTCGGAGTTACTTCGACTAATTCATCATCTTTAATAAATTCTAAAGACTGTTCCAAACTTAAAACTCGGGGTGGTGCTAATTTATAAGCATCATCGGACCCGGAAGCCCGGACATTGGTCATTTGTTTTCGTTTGCATACATTAAGGACCATATCATCTGCTCTGGAGTTCTCTCCAATTACCATACCTTCATAGACATCTAACCCGGGAGCGATAAACAACACCCCGCGTTCTTGAGCAGAACTAAGACCATAAGCGGAGGCTTGACCCTGTTCATAGGCAATTAGAGAGCCTTTGGTTCTGGTTGGAATATCTCCGGTATATTTACTATACCCGTCGAACACATGATGCATAACGCCATAACCTTTAGTGTCGGTCAGCAACTCTGAACGGTAACCAAATATTCCTCTGGCGGGTACTCTGAATTCCAGTTTTGTCATGCTTCCCATTGAAGGAACCATGTTAACCATTTCCCCTTTTCTACGATTCAGTTTGTCAATTACAGAACTGGCGTATTCTTCAGGGACTTCCACGTAAACATACTCAATGGGTTCTTTCAGTCCCTCATCGGTTTCTTTCATTAATACTTCCGGTCTCGATACTGCGAACTCAAAACCTTCCCGACGCATAGTTTCGATAAGTATCGATACATGAAGTTCTCCACGGCCGAATACTTTGAAGGTATCTTCGCTGACTTCTTCTAAACGCATGGCTACATTGGAAAGCATTTCCCGCTCCAAACGTCTTTTTAAATTACGGCTCGTGACAAAGCGTCCGTCCCGACCTGCAAAAGGGCTGTCGTTTACGATAATATTCATAGACATGGTAGGTTCATCCACTTCTAGTATCGGAAGAGGATCCGGATTATCAATATTGCAAATGGTATTACCAATATTAATGTTTTCCATTCCCGAGACTGCAACAATCTCTCCAACACCAGCGGAATCTATTTCTGTTTTATGGAGTCCTTCATAATTATAAAGGCTGGTCACTCGAACCTTATTTTCCTTTAGATCCTTATCTATTACAATGGCACTTTGATTTTTTTCAATTTTTCCTTTGGTAATCTTGCCAATACCAATTCTTCCAGTATACTTATCATAATCAATGGATGAGATTAATAACTGTAAAGGATCCTCTTCTTTCCCTTTAGGGTGGTCGATATTCTCAATAATCATTTTAAACAAAGGCATGAAGTCTTTTGATTCATCTTCCATATCAATTTTCGCTACCCCATTTTTTGCCGAGGAATAAATCACAGGAAAATCCAGTTGTTCTTCATCAGCCCCAAGATCAATAAACAAGTCCAGTACCTCGTCCTGAACATGTTCTACCCGGGCTTCAGGGCGATCGATCTTATTAATGACCACAATAGGTTTTACTCCGGATTCAAAAGCTTTTTTGAGCACAAACCGGGTTTGGGGCATCGGGCCTTCGTAGGCATCTACTAGTAATAATACTCCGTCCACCATTTTCATAATCCGTTCGACTTCCCCACCGAAATCAGCGTGACCGGGAGTATCAATAATATTAATTTTCATGTCCTCTACCATAATTGAGGTATTTTTCGATAATATGGTAATTCCTCGCTCCC
>SKOH01000131.1 GCA_007120165.1 Clostridiales bacterium | reverse complement strand
ATTGACGCCGGGTCCACGACGCTGAAAGTGGCCGCTATTAATGAAGACCGGGAACTGGTATTTTCCCACTACAGTTCCAATCAGGGAAATCCGCTGCAAATTGCAAGACAGGCGGTACAAAAACTGTATGCAGAAATGCCGGAGACCGCAACCATTGCCCAAAGCGCTGTAACCGGTTATGGAGAGCATCTGTTAAAAGCGGCTCTCGGTATGGATCACGGGATTATTGAAACCGTTGCCCATTCCAAAGCCGCGGATTACTTCATGCCGGGAGTGGACTTTATATTGGATATCGGCGGGCAGGATATGAAAAGCCTTCGGGTACACGACGGCGTGGTGGACTCCATTATGTTGAACGAAGCCTGCTCCTCGGGGTGCGGATCCTTTGTGGAGACCTTTGCCAACGCGTTAAATCATGAAGTGGAGGACTTTGCAAAGCTTGGCATTTTTGCGAAAAACCCGGTGGACCTCGGTACCCGGTGCACCGTATTTATGAACTCCCGGGTTAAACAGGCCCAAAAAGAAGGGGCCAGTGTCGGAGACATCTCATCAGGCATTGCCATCTCCGTAGTAAAGAACGCCCTGTTTAAGGTTATACGCATGCGTTCGAAGGAGGATCTGGGCAAAAAGATTGTGGTCCAGGGGGGAACCTTCTATAACGACGCCGTACTTCGGGCCTTTGAACGAATCGCCGAAAAAGAAGTGGTTCGGCCGGATATCGCCGGCATTATGGGCGCCTTTGGAGCGGCCCTGATTGCCAAGGAAAACCGGGACCCGAAGTTTCAAAGTACGTTTTTAAACCGGGAACAATTGGAAGAGTTTAAAGTGCTTTCGGAAAATAAACGTTGTCAGCTTTGCAATAATCACTGTCAGCTGAACGTCAACTATTTCTCCGACGGCCGTCAATATATTACCGGCAACCGCTGTGAGCGGGGGGCTAATGTGGTAAGCACCAAGGAACCGATGCCGAACCTGTATGCCTATAAGTTAAAGGAAGTCTTTAAAATACCGAAAACCGACGTTCCCCAGACCCGGGGCACCGTAGGGCTGCCCAGAGTACTGAATATGTATGAGGATTTTCCGTTCTGGGCCGGCTTTTTTACCCGAATCGGCTATAAAATCAAGCTTTCGGGTCACTCCACAAAGAAAATCTATGAACTGGGAATGGAAACCATTCCCTCGGAGAGTGTATGTTATCCTGCAAAACTGGTGCATGGACATATTGAGGATTTACTGAACAAGAAAGTGGATATGATTTTTTATCCCTCTATTCCATTGAACATCAAGGAAAACCCCGAGGCGGACAATCAGTTCAACTGCCCGGTGGTCACCTCCTATCCGGAAACCATCAAGGCCAATGTGGACCGCCTGGCAGAGGAAAATGTGGAGTATATGCATCCTTTCTTACCCCTGGATGATGAAAAACGGATGATCAGGCGCATACAGGAAGTCTTCGGACATAAAAACATTCCAGGAAAAGACCTGAGGGAAGCGGTAAAGGCAGGATATCAAGCCTTGGAAGAGTATAAAGAAAAGGTACGGAGAGAAGGGGAGCGGGTCCTTCAGTGGCTGGAGGAAAGGGATAAAAAAGCCGTGGTACTGGCCGGAAGGCCTTATCATATCGATCCGGAAATCAATCACGGCATACCGGAACTGATTACCTCCTATGGGTACGGCGTACTTTCCGAGGATGCCATCAGCCATCTGGAACGGGTGGACCGACCGCTTAACTCCGTGGATCAGTGGATGTATCATACCCGGCTCTACGACGCTGCGGCCTATGTGACGAAACATAAAAATCTGGAACTGGTGCAGCTCAACTCCTTTGGCTGCGGCCTGGACGCCGTAACCTCCGATCAGGTAGCGGATATTTTAAAACGGAAAAACAAACTCAGCACCCTACTGAAAATTGATGAAATCAACAACCTCGGAGCGGCTAGGATTCGAATGCGTTCGCTGTTTGCAGCCGTGGAGCAGCGGGACAAGAAAGCGGCCCGAGTTACGGAGGAAAAGCCGGAGATACCAAAGGTGCTGTTTACCGAGGAAATGAAAAAAACCCATAAAATTTTAGTACCTCAAATGTCTCCGATTCATTTCCAGTTTTTAGAGCCTGCCCTTCAATCGGAAGGCTATGATGTGGAAGTGCTGCCCTCCATTGATACCAAAGCCATTGATGAAGGCCTGAAATACGTCAACAACGACGCCTGCTATCCTTCGATTCTGGTAACGGGACAGATGATGAAGGCCTTAAACTCGGGGAATTACGATCTGGATAAAACCGCCCTGATCATCTCCCAAACCGGAGGGGGCTGCCGAGCGACGAATTACATCGCCTTTATTCGCCAGGCCCTGTATGAAGCCGGTATGAGCCAGGTGCCGGTCATCAGTTTAAGTGCCCAGGGAATTGAAAAGCATCCCGGCTTTAAAATTCCGCCGAAGCTTCTTAAGCGTCTGGTGGAAGGAGTCCTTTACGGAGACCTGTTTATGCGGGTGCTGTATAAAACCAGACCCTATGAGGCGGTATCCGGAGCGGCCAATGCCCTTTATGAAAAATGGGTAAAAATCTGCACCGAATCCATTGAAGGGAAAACCGGCAGAAGCTTTAAGGAAAATGTTCAGGATATCGTTCGGGATTTTGACGAACTGCCCCTGCTGGATATACAAAAACCCAAAGTAGGCCTTGTGGGAGAAATCCTGGTGAAGTTCCATCCCACCGCCAACAACAATATCGTCGAGATGATCGAAAAAGAAGGGGCGGAAGCCGTAATGCCGGACCTGATGGACTTTTTCGCCTACTCTTCCTACAATAGTGTAATCAAACGGGAATACCTGTCGGGGACCATGAAAAACGCCCTGTTGGGAAAAACCGCCATTGCCGCCATGGAATTTATGCGAAAATCCATGAGTAAGGCATTAAAAGAAAGTAAGCGGTTCACCCCGCCCTCTCCCATCGAGGAGTTAGCCAAACTGGCAGCCCCCCATCTGTCTCTTTGTCATCAAACGGGAGAAGGCTGGTTCCTAACCGCCGAAATGCTGGAGCTGATTGAACACGGCGTGGACAACATCGTATGCATGCAGCCCTTCGCCTGCCTGCCCAATCATATTACCGGAAAGGGCATGATCAAGGCGCTGAAAAAAAGCAATCCGAAAACCAATATCGTGGCCATTGACTACGATCCCGGGGCAAGCGAGGTCAACCAGCTAAACCGGATCAAGCTGATGCTTTCCACCGCCTTTGATAATCTGGATCCACTGGAGGACGGGGAAACCAAAGAGGTGAAGAACAGTCTTTAACCCGCCGCCAGGTGCGGTGTAAACTGTATAAAAAGCAGTCCCCGCAGGATACCAAAAAAGTCCCTGAGAGCCCAAAGCTTTTAGGGATTTTTTTAAAAAATTCAAAATTAAAAAGGATTCTATCATGCCGATATCGAATTATATAGAATAGAGATCAAATTTATGCAAAAGGATTGTTGTATCCTTTGTGCATGATTTCTGCATGATAGGTTCGAAACAATAAAATGATGAATCGAGGTGCCCATATGAAAAATCTACTTAAAAAAATCTTCAGCAGTTCCGGGGATCGAAAAAAAGAAGAGGTTTTGGACTCAACGGAAGAATACACGATTTTTAAAGAAGTTTGGAGTAGTAAGAAAAATCAGGAACTTAGGGAAGAAGGGATTCAAACCGCGAAAGCATTGATCAAGGGGCAGGTTGTGGTAAATGGAGACAACAGTACAACCCTTCAGGGAACAGCTTTAGCCGCCTATCTGAAAGCCGTACGGGGAGAGAAGGTACATATCATCTCCATCAATGAGGCCGTGGCCAATAAGCGATTTGAAGAGCTGGGGGTTGTCTTAAAAGGGCTGGACCTCAGTGTGGGTCATCTTTATCACCATCAAAGTCCTGAAGACCGAAGAAAAGCCTATAGGGAAGATGTGGTTTTCGGTACTTCCGGAGCCTTTATCAATGACTACTTAAAAGATCAAAAAGTATTGGATCCCACCGAACGGAGACAGCCGACAAGGTCCTTTGCCGTTGTGGAACAGGGGGATATGGTATTGTTGGATCAGGCGACCCGGCCCGTAGGGATTTTCGACAAGGATGAAAAAATTATCGACAGTATCACCCTGCGCAGTTATTTTTCCAATTATAAAGATTTAAGCGCCCTGGTGGATTTTGATGGAGGGGATAGTCAGGAATTTTTGGATTTATACGGTATGTCCACGGAAAAGGTCCAGGGGGATAAAAAACTTAAGGATAGGGAGAAAAACAAATCCTATCGGATCTATAAAACCCTGGAAGAAAAACGGCATGCAATTTTAGAAGAACTGAAAAACCGCTATCGATCCGCCGAGCCGATGCTGGTCTCCCTTCGCAGTGATGAAAAAGGGGAGCTCCTTATGGAACATTTGGAGTGGGAGAGCATCCCCTACCGCAGTCTTCTAATAAAAGATCAGAAGGATGAGAAAACCTTTGTGGAGGACGCACTGAACAATCAAGAAATCATGCTGGTGGTCAATCCCGTATCCCGGGGTATCGAAGAGTTTTTACCGGATGATCTTCATATTATCTGTACCGAGCGCTATATGCTGCGAAGAAACGATGAGCATTTAGAACGGACGGCTCTGCATTCCGTCAGAAACGGTTCTATTGAATTTATTTTATCCCTGGGAGACGATTTGTTGGATGTATTCTCCGAGGATGAAATGGAACAGTTTAAAGACAGTATCACCGTAGAAAAGGATCAGCCGATTGATAATGACAAGGTGCCGGAAATGATGGATTATGTACAAAAACGGATGAAGGAGAAAAATGCTTCCCTTCGCAGCTACGTTCAAAATTTTGAAGCGGTGGTACAAAAACAGCGGGAGGTCATTTACACAGAACGGGATAAAGTACTGATGGAAGAGGATATCAAACAGCATGTGCTGAATATGATGGAGAGTGTCATCGACGATGAAATCAATCAGTATACGGCCACAAGCATGTTTCCTGAAGAATGGGATTTAGAAGGTTTGGCCAAGGCCCTGAGGACCAGTTTTTTACCCGAAGAGCAGCTGGTATTTCAGGACATAGAAAACCTGACAAAAAAAGGACTTAAGGCCCACCTTATTCAAAAAGCCTCAAAGGCTTATATGGAGCGGAAAAAAACCCTGGGAAAAGAATCCTTCGATTGGATGCAGCGGGTACTGCTGTTAAAAACCATCGATCAGAAATGGGCAGAACATCTGGAAGCTATGGAAGAACTAAGGCAGGATATGAATCTGCGGGCCATGGGAAGACAGGACCCGGTCCGGGCCTTTCAGGTGGAAGGCTTTGAAATTTTTAAGAATATGACGGATTCCATTCCTAAAGAACT
>SKOH01000090.1 GCA_007120165.1 Clostridiales bacterium | reverse complement strand
TTTCCCTGCTGGGCATGGGAAAAAATGAACTCCGCCTTCCGTTAACGCCCCTTAGCGAAGGGGCAAGAAAAGAGTTGATCCGGGAGATGGAAAACTTCGGACTGACGCTGACCGGAGCTTTGGAAGAAAAGAGGGAAAGTCAATGAAACTGCTGATTTGGGGAATTAGCGGCACCATGGGGAAAAACATTGAAACCCTGGCTTTAGAAGAGGATTATTGGACCGAAATTCAAGGGGTGGATTCGAAAACCGAAGTTGATCAGCTGGATCAGGATTTTCATCTGATCATTGATTTTTCCCATCCCTCCAGTCTGGAAAAACTGCTGGACTATGCCCTGAAAACCAAAACCCCGGTGGTGATGGCCACTACCGGATATAATAATGAACAGCAACAGGCGATCGACCGGGCGGCGACTCACGTACCGATTCTTCAGGCCTCCAATACATCCATCGGGATGAATCTGCTGTTTTCCCTGGTAAGGGAAAGCGCCAGGGCCTTAGGAGAGGTGGACATTGAAATTGTCGAATCCCACCACCGAAGAAAAAAGGACGCCCCCTCGGGCAGCGCAAAATCTTTGGTACAGGCCGTGGAGGAAGGTCTTCAGCAACAGCGGAAAATCGTTTGCGGAAGAGAAGGTCAGAGCCCCCGGGAGCAGGGAGAGATCGGTGTACACGCCATAAGAGGCGGCGATATTAAAGGGGTGCACCATGTCCACTTTATTGATGATTTGGAACAGATTACGCTGTCCCATGAAGCCATGGACCGCAAGGTTTTTGCCAGCGGAGCATTAACGGCAGGGAAATTTCTAATAAACCAGTCCCCGGGGCTTTATGGAATGGATGATGTATTGAATCTAACTAAGAAGTAAATGTCAAACCGGAAAACACTTACAAAAAAAACCGCACAAAAAAAACCGAAAAAGGAGACAACAAAATGGAACCAATGAATGCCCAGGAAATAATTGATTATATCGCCACAAGCGAGAAAAAAACCCCGGTAAAGGTATATCTTTCCGGGGATCTGGAAAATATCTCAACGGAAAGGTACAATATTGAACCCTATTTCGAAAAAAACTCCGGAGTGCTGTTTGGCAACTGGAAGGAGGTTAAGGGCTTTTTAGAAAGAGAAGAATCCCGAATTACCCGGTACCGGGTAGAAAGCGACCGATGCTTTTCCGCCGTGCCCCTTTTGGACTATCCTTCCCAAAAGGCACGGATTGAGCCCGGAGCCGTTATCCGAGAAAAAGTGGAAATCAAAGAGCATGCGGTAATTATGATGGGGGCGATGATTAATATCGGCGCGGTAATCGGAGAGCGTACGATGGTGGATATGAATGTGGTCATCGGCGGTCGGGGAACCATCGGCGCCGACTGCCACATCGGCGCAGGGGCGGTAATTGCCGGAGTCATCGAACCGCCATCGGCGGATCCCGTAATTATTGAAGACGGCGTCGTCGTAGGGGCGAATGCCGTAATATTAGAAGGGGTTCGTGTAGGAAAAGGCGCCGTGGTTGCAGCGGGAGCCGTTGTCACCCAGGACGTGGCGCCGAATACCGTAGTGGCGGGAATGCCGGCGAAGGCCATTAAAACCCTGGATGAACGTACGAAGGGAAAGACTGAAATTGTTGCCGCTCTTCGAAGTCTGAATGAGGAGTAGGACCGATGAACATATTGGTGCAGAAATACGGGGGGACCTCCGTGGGAAGTATTGAAAAAATCAAAGAGATTGGGGATAAAATCAGGAAAAAGACCGATGAGGGTTATAAAATCCTGGTAGTGCTTTCCGCCATGGGTTCCGCCACAAACGATCTGATCACCTTGGCCCGGGGAATATCCGAGAAACCCTCCCCGAGAGAGCTGGATATGCTGCTGGCAACGGGAGAACAAACCTCGATTTCGCTGCTGACCATGGCGCTTATCGACCGAAATTGCCGGGCCATTTCCTATACCGGCTATCAATTAGGCATCGAAACCACCGCTCTTCATCAAAAGGCTAAAATTAAAAAAATTGATCAGCAAAAAATTCTCACCGCCTTCGAGGACCATGAGGTTATCGTGGTGGCAGGATTTCAGGGGATCAATGAATACCAGGATTATACAACCCTGGGCCGGGGAGGCTCAGACACTTCCGCTGTGGCCCTGGCCAGTATTTTTCAGGCAAGATGCGAAATCTATACCGATGTGGAAGGGATTTTTACCGCAGATCCCAGAAAACTGCCGAAGGCAAGGAAAATCAATCGGATCGGTTATCAGGAAATGATGGAGCTTGCCAGTCTGGGTGCGGGGATTATACATCCCAGGGCTGTGGAGTTAGCGGGGAAATACCATATTCCCGTTTACGTGGCCTCCACTTTTTCCCAGGGTTCCGGCACGATGATCGAAGATAAGGAGGGAAAAATGGAAGAAGCTGTAATTACGGGAATCACCTCCAGTCTGGAGGATGTACAAATTACCATTCATCATCTGGATCCTACCACGGATCATTTATACAATCTTTTTTCCCGGCTGGGAAAAGAAAATATCAATGTGGATATGATCTCTCAAATGGTGGTCAACGAGGATTTAATGAATGTAAGTTTTACCCTTCCCAAAGCCGATAAAGACCATGGAAGGAAACTGATTGAACAGTGGGAGGGGATCAATCCCCATAGGAAAATGGATTTTAATGAAGATATTGCGAAAATCTCTGTGGTAGGGCTGGGCATGCGCAGTCACTCCGGGGTTGCCGCAAAGGTTTTTCAAACCATGGCGGAGAATCATATACCGATCAAAATGGTTACCACCTCGGAGATCAGTATCAGCTGGGTAGTGGATGCCCGATATGAAAAAGAGGCGATCCGCCGAATCGGAGAAGTCTTTAGTTTGGAGGAGGACAATGGAGACCTGGATTGATAGAGAAGAAAAAACCTTACTGAATACTTACAGCCGTATGCCGATAGTGATAAGCCGCGGCGAGGGATGCTACCTGTATGACGAGGAAGGCAGGAAGCATCTGGACATGTTTTCAGGCCTTGCGGTCAATGCCTTGGGCCATTGTCACCCGGAACTGGTTCGGGTTGGAAAAGAGCAGCTGGAAAGGTATCTTCATATTTCCAATTTCTTTTACTGCAAACAGGGAGTTATGCTGGGGGAAGCGCTGATCCGGCGAAGTTTTCCCGGAAAGGTTTTCTTTACGAACTCCGGGACCGAAGGAGTGGAAGCAGCGGTAAAATACCTGTTTAAAATCGGCGAGAAAAAAGGACGGCGGGGGATTGTTTCCCTGGAAGGGAGTTTCCACGGCAGGACCCTGGGAGCGCTGGGTCTTACAAAAATTCCCTCGGTATCCCGGAACTTTCCGACGATGAATTATCCTGTTTATGAAATTTCCAGAGAGACCCTGGGGGAGCTGGAGGCGCTGTTTATAAAGTTTCAGCCGGTAGGGATTATCCTTGAACTGATCAGCGGCAGCGGGGGAATAGAAGTCCTTGCTGAATCGGATATGAATAAGATTTCCAAGCTCTGTGCACAGTACGATGTGGTTCTATGTATTGACGAGATTCAAACAGGTATCGGACGAACCGGGAAATTTTTCGCCTACCAGCACTACGGTTTCACGCCGGATCTGGTGATTTTTGCTAAGGCTGTGGGAGGAGGCAGTCCGCTGGGGGGAATAATTGTAAATCAGAATATCGACGGTTACTTTTCCCCCGGTGACCACGGCACAACCTTCGGGCCCAATCCCCTCGGTGCTGCCATGGGACGAAAAGTCCTGGAAATTATCGATGACGACTTCCTAAGCGCCGTTTCAAAGAAGAGTCAATGGATGCAGGAAGGGCTGAAAGAATTACAACAGAAGTTTCCTGAAAGTCTGGGAGAAATCCGGGGTAAGGGGCTGATGATGGGAATTGATCTCAAAGTAGACCCGTCAGTATTGAAGGCGGCCTTTATGAAAGAACAGGTGCTGATTAATATCACCGCAGCCAGCGTGCTGCGCCTGCTGCCGCCGTTGATCATCAGCAAAGGGGAAATCGGAAAATTTTTAACGGTTTTTGAAGGATGTTTGGAGAAATTGCAGTAATCGGAATAAATTAAGCTGCAAATAAATTAAGCTGCAAATAAATTAAGCTGCAGACAATAATTAAGTTTCAGTATAAAGAATGAAAAAAAGGCTGCCCCACCCGGAGCAACCTTTTTTCGAATTAATCAAACTTATCATAAAAGACCTTTTCCTGCTTTAACCCTTTTTCCACTAAGGCTTTTTCTGTAGAGTCGATCATCGGTGCACTGCCGCAAAGATAAGCTTCGCACTCTCTGTCGGCTTTATCTTCCAGATACTTGTTTACAAGGTCTGTAACTCTTCCGGTTTCGCCGTCCCATTCCCCTTCATCGGCTCGGGAAAGCACCGGGATAAATTCAAAGTCATGAAGTTCTTCTTCTAATTTTTTCATTTCCTCTACCATAAACAGATCTTCCGGTTTCCGGGCGCCGAAGTAATAACGAACCCGTCGTTCGATCTTCCGCTCGTTCATGTAATGCAGGATGCTTCGAAGCGGTGCCATCCCGGTACCGATGGCAACCATATACATATCACTGTCGGAGTCCTCATTAAGATAAAAGTCTCCAAAGGGACCGTTAAAAGTTACTTCATCCCCTTCCGATAAATGCTCATGTACATAGGTTGTTACCAGTCCCTCTTCCACCAGACCGATAATCAGATCGATTTCTTCTTTTCGACTGGGGGAGGAAGCCACGGAGTAAGCTCTAAAGACTTCTTCCGCATTACCCGGATAGGGCGGTGCCAACAGCTGAACATATTGTCCCGGTTTAAAGTCGATTTGCTGCCCATCGGTAATTTTAATGCGCAAATGCTTGATTTTATCGGTTAAATCCTTGGAAAATACCACTTTACCCTTAAACTGTTTTACGTTGAACAGCTCTTCGGGAATTTCCATTTTCATATCTTCCTTTACCTTAACCTGGCAGGTGAGACGGATATCATTTTCCTGGTCCTCTTCGGTAAGGTAGGAAAGCTCTGTTGCCAGGACCGGACCGGCCCCCTCCGTTACCTTGGCTTTGCAGTAACCGCAGCTTCCTTTTCCTCCACAGGCTGAGGGGATAAATATTTTATTGCCCACCAAAGCGGATAAAATGCTTTGGCCGCCTTCTACAATCAGTTCCTTATCATCGTTAATGACGATTTTCTTTTCCCCGTAATCGGCGATAAAAGCATTGGCAAAGGAAATTAAAATTGCCAGGGTTGTGGTAATACCTGTAATGATCAGTACTGTAGTCAATATGGTTGTCATTGGATCACCTCCATTATTGTATTGACGCTACGCCGGATAAGCCGATAAAGGCGAGAGCCATCAGTCCTGTGATGATTAGCGTAATTCCGGCTCCCTGTAAACCCTTAGGGACCGGAGCATTTTTGATTTTTTGTCTAATACCCGCTAAGGCAACAATGGCCAGGGTCCAGCCGATTCCTGAACCGATGCCGAAGGTTAATGACTGAAGCAACGAGTAATCCCGTATAATCAGGAATAGGGAAACCCCAAGAATCGCACAGTTTACCGTGATCAATGGAAGGAATATTCCAAGGGAATAATAAAGTGTGGGAACATAACGCTCTATAATCATCTCCACCAGCTGAACAAAAGCGGCAATGGTGATGATGAATACAATAAAACGCAGGTATTCCAACCCATAGGGTTCCAGTAAATAGGTATAGATCAGATAATTAATAACAGAGGTACCGGTTAATACGAAGGTAACCGCCTGGCCAAGACCCAGGGAGGTCTTAATCTCCTTGGATACCGCAATAAAAGAGCACATTCCCAGGAAATTGGCGAGGATCATATTACTGGTAAAAATCGAAGCAATCAGAATCGTTATAGGATTCAGTTCCATTATTGTGCACCTCCTTTGGTTTCTTCTTTAGCCGGAATATAAGTATTGGCAACCCAGATTAAAATTCCCAGCATAAAGAATGCTCCCGGAGGCATAATCATAAATACCCAGTTGGTCCAGCCTTCGCCCATGATCGCGAATCCGAAGAAACTGCCGAAACCGAGGAATTCCCGAAACAGGGCAATTGCCATAAGTACAAACATATAGCCTATACCTGAGGCAACGCCGTCGAGAAAAGAGGGCAGAGGCTTATTGTTTTGAGCATAGGCCTCACAGCGGCCCATGATAATACAGTTGGTGATGATCAGCCCTACATAGGGTCCCAGGGCCGTGCTCATGGCCGGGAAATAAGCTTTTAAAACGATATCTACGATAATTACATAAGCGGAAATAATCAACGTCTGAACCATCATTCGAAGATGACCCGGCGTGTGGTTTCGCAGCAGGGATACCGTCAGACTGGAAAAAGAGGTTACAAAGATTAATCCCAGACTCATGGCAAAGGAGTTTATCAGTAAATTTGTTACCGCCAGTGCGGAACAGATCCCCAGGATTTGACGAAATACCGGGTTATCTTGAAACATTCCATTTTTGAATATATTGCCTACACCTTTAATCATTATAACTCCTCCCTTACTTCATTGAAGAATTCATATAAGTGGGAATTCATAATTCTTCTGACGGCATTTGAAGTACCGGTGGCGCCGGAGATGGCATCAAGTTCACCTTCATAGTCTATAAAGTTATCATCTTCCACATTGGAGATATCGTATCCCCGGAACTGATCTTTAAAATCGTCTTCCTCAATTCGGCCTCCCAGGCCGGGGGTTTCGTTATGGGATAAAAATTCCACTCCCAAAAGCTCCTCGAAGTCTGAACTGATCCCCATGATGCCTCTAAGTTCTCCCCAAACGGCGTTATCCGCCATAGGGTATACGTAACCCTGAAGTTCCCCATCAATATGAACTTCATACAACTGCCGGTCCGCTGCCGTAATTTCTTCGAAGACCTCTTGGAAAAGCGTATTCACCTCTTCTGCAGAAAGTCCCTCATGGTCCACTTCCACTACATTTAAAAAGGAACGCTGTTCATCGGCCTGTTCATTAAGGGCAATCCGATCCGCGGTTACTTCATTGATGGTGGCCAGAACCAAGGTAAATACCACGGTAATAGCGATCATAAACAAAATCGGTTTTACAGTCATTTTTTTCATGCTGGATTCCCTCCTTTTTCAGCCTTCGGCTTCTTTAACTCTTTAACGGCTTCATCAAGAATCGGCGAGAAGGTGTTCATAATCAGAAGGGCGAACATTCCTCCGGCAATAAATATTCCGTAGGTACGGATGATCATCGCAACACATCCGATCAGAATTCCATAAATCCATTTTGCCTCCGTCGTTTTCGGTGCAGTAATGGGCTCGGTAACAAAGAATACCGATAAAAAGAGCATACTTCCAGAGGTTAAACCGAATAAGGGGTCCGGAACGCCGTCGATGCCCATAAAATAAAAAACTGTGTATAGGCCCATAAACCCAACTAAGGGTGAGACCATCAGTTTCCAGTCCGCCGTTTTGGTTGCCAAGAGGTATACGGCAGCCAGCACGATTAAGATGACACTGGTCTCTCCTAAGGAACCGGATACATTTCCGATAATCAAATCCGTTAACGAAAGTCCTTCCCCAAAGCCGCCTTGAGCCAAGGGAGTGGAACCGGATACCGTATCAATGGAATCGTTTATATACCTGGTAAAACCTCCCGGGAAGGATTCAAAGGGCAGGTTCCAGCTTGCGGTTAAGTACTCGGGAAAAGACACGTAAATAAAAGTCCGCCCCGCAATTGCAGGATTAAATACATTACGGCCGAATCCTCCGAATACTTCTTTTGCAAAAACGATCCCGAAAATGATCCCCACGATGGCCACCCAATAGGGCGTCGCAACGGGGAGTGCCAGGGTAAAGAGAACTGCTGAGACAATTACTGCCTCGGTAACCGGTTTTCCATCCCTACGTTTGAATATATACTCTGTAATAATTGCAGTTAACGTAACCACTGCGGTTAAGGTTAAGGTCCTTAATCCGAAAAAATAGGTGGCGCCAATGAGAATCGGTATGGTAGCGAAGAGTACTTTTCTCATCATGGCCTGTTTCATAAAAAATGATTTCTGTTTTGCCATAAACCTTCCCTCCTAATGTAAGTATAATATCAGCAAAAATTCCATACTAGTGCGTTTTTACCCAAAAGTTTTTAGGAAAAACAAAAAAGAATTTTAAGACGGTATTTTTATTATAATCAACCCACTGACAAAAGTCTATTGTTTTTCCTTTAACAACACAATACAGTCTTTCAGTGAAGCATACCCGAGTACAATGTCTTCGGCTAAGGCTTTGCAGGAAGGAGAGCCGCAAGCCCCGCAGTTGATCATCGGCAGGGTTTCCAATACTTCGTTGATTTTTTCCATTTTTGCCAAGGCCTCTGAAAGATCTTCGTCCAGGGAAGAGATATCAAAGGGGAGGATCTCTTTTTGTAACGTATAGCCTTCATAGGATTTCGGCTCCAGGGTCGGGGCATAGGCCTGGTGTTTTTCTGCCAGTATCCGGATCCGGTTACGGGCAACGAAGGAGTTTTCAACGCAGAAATTGCCTCCCACACACCCGTTGGTACAGGCTTGACATTCTAAAAACCAAAGAAGTTTCAGTTTGTTGTCTTCCACCTCATCCAGGATGCTCAGCACGTTTTCTATCCCGTCCACGGCGAGGAACCCTCTAATGGCCAGGGCCTGACTTTGCCCCCCCAGTCGTCCCCAGCCGATGGCTTTTCCGTGGGGAAAGAAGGCAGGAGGAAGATAGTCTTTTTCAGGGTTCTGGTCTTCCTTTTTCATGCTGCTGATCCGTAGAAAGATGTCCTTAATTGATAAGGTTCCGTCCACACTGGAAAAATCCCTTCCCACAGGATTTTTGAAACTGAAGGAGCGGGCCGGACAGGTGGAGATGTAAAAGGCTCCGATATCCTCCTTGGGGATGTTTTTCTCCTTCGATAACTCTTTCTTGGCCATTTCCGCCGCAATTTCTGCGGGGGAGTCAATCGGAAGGATGTTTTCAATCAAATCCGGAAAACGGATTTGAATCGTACGAAGAATCGCCGGACAGGAGGAGGATATAAGGGGTAAGGCCGCGGATTCATTGACATAGGAATTTGTAAAATCCGTGATGATCGGTGAACTTCTGGACACCTCATAGACCATATGAAAACCCAGGCGCTGAATTTTTTCCAAAATACTTTGGGGATTTAAGACATCCTCATGGAACTGGGCGTATAATACCGGATCCACTAGTGCGATTCGATAAGGGAATTTTTCAATACTTTTCAGGTCGTCACTGATGCCGCTAAGGGCCTTATTGGGACAAGCAGCTAGGCACTGACCACAGTTGATGCATCTTTTTTTGATAATGGCAGCCTTTTGATTTTTCACGCGAATGGCTTCCGTAGGGCAGACCCGGATACAGTTTGTACAGCCATTGCACTTGTCTTCATTCAGGACAATGGCATAGATCTTTGAGTGGGGCATCAATATCACCTCCTAGAATGGGAACCGATAATTATAAAAATTTGTCAATTACTTTGTTCCAAAAGTTTCCTTTTTTCATCCGGATCATTTCAATGGTTACCTCTGCAATACGAATATCCACTTCGGTGATTTTACTATATCGATGTTCTACGCCGTCACAAACGATAACAATGTTGTTTTCAAAACGGTATTCGGGGCTGATTTTAATTCTCGCGTCCGGCGGGAGAATCACACTGGAGGTAAAGGACCGATACGCATTGGTATTGATCGGGGCCAGGGGTGTGATCTGCAGCACGCTCAACCGGGGATCCACAATACTTCCGCCGATGGAGTAGTTGTAGGCGGTACTGCCAAGGGCCGAGGAGATTAAAATTCCGTCCCCGCTAAAACGCTGAAGGAGATGGTCATCTACGGAAATATCCAGGTGAACCGTCCGGGATTTGTCCCCTTTAATAACAATTTCGTTGACTCCCATTTTCTTTATACAGCTGTTTCTTGTACAAATGGAAGCTTCCACCGGGTGAGCGATTTCCGTGGTATACTCTCCTTTTTCATATCTTTCCAGAAAGTAATCGATTCCGTCAGGATCAATTTCAGCAAGGAAACCCAAATGGCCGGTGTTGATGCCGACGATGGGGATCTGGGGGAAATTATAGTCGTGGAGGGCCTTGAGGAAAGAGCCGTCTCCGCCGACACAGATCATCAGATCCGCATTTTCATCAAAGCTATCCGCAATGGTAAAACCCATATTTCCTAATTTTTTCCGTAAATACGTGGCAGTCTCCCGGGAAAAGGGGACTTCATTGTAAACAATATTTACCACTTTTTGGTCATTATTTTTGTTGCTGATAATGAATCACTCCTAACTGTTTCATAGATCGGTATTACCTAAAAGTATACCCTTTTTAAGTTATTTTAACAATATAAAGAAGGGGCATGGGAAAAAAAACAGAAAAATCTGGAGAATCTGCAAGGCTTCCCCGGGGTGAATTCGGTTGTTAATCGAAGAAATTCATATTATAATAAAAAGTAGGATTGATAGAAAATAATTATTGGAGGATAACTAATGTTGGATCCAAAAAAACAAAGTTCCGTCACCATCACCCATAGGGTTGAAATCCCGGAGGAAGGAGCGAAATTAAAGGATTTTTTAAGAGACGTTTATGGGATTTCCAGCAGGCTGTTGAGTAAGATGAAAAAAAACCGCCAAATTTTGATGAACGGGGACTATGCCCCTTATCATACCCGGGTATATCGGGGGGATGAAATTGAGATGCACTTCGACGAAGATCCCAATGAATACCCTGCAGTATCCATGGATTTGGAAATCGCCTATGAGGATCTGGATTTACTGATCATAAATAAAAAACCCGGGGTAGTGACGCACCCCACCCGGGGACACCATCAGGATACCCTCACCAACGGCGTGGTGGAGTACTTTCAACGAATCGGACTGAAGATGAAGGTCCGCTTTGTCAATCGATTGGATATGAATACCTCGGGGCTGTTGATTGTTGCAAAAAATCCCTTCGCCCATTTCGACTTAATGAAGCAGATGCAGGAGGATCAGGTAATCAAACATTATCTAACCTGGGTCCGGGGGGAAGTGAAAAGGGAGCAGGGGATTATTGACGGTAAAATTTATAATCCCGAACACAGTGAAGGACGAAGAATTATTGACCCGAGAGGGCAAGCGTCGAAAACCGGTTATGAAGTGTTAGCCACCCAGCAGAACCGAACGCTGTTGAAAGTTCGTCTGTACACCGGAAGGACCCATCAGATCCGGGTACACTTAGCTTCTATTGGGCACCCGATTATTGGGGACACGCTATACGGTAATGGGTCCGATGATGCCGAGGGTTTTCCAAGACAAGCCCTTCATGCCTATCAATTGGAATTTTTTCAGCCCAGGTACCGAAGAAAACTTCAGGTACAGGCGGGCATGCCGGCGGATATGAAAAGTTTGTATGAAACCTAACAACCCTTATATGGTTAGATCTGCTATCATTTATTGCATCTGACAAATAACGATATAAGGCATCATAAGGAGGTCAATATGGAGCTGCTGAATACCTTTACGGTAAAAGAAGTACAGGAAAAAATAACAAAAGCCTTTCAGGATTTTCCGTTAAAAACCGAACGTATACCCCTTACTGAAGCTGGAAACCGGGTTTTGGCCCAGGACGTAATCTCTTATGAAAACATCCCGGAGTTTCATCGGTCCACCGTGGACGGCTACGGGGTTTATTATCAGGATACCCTTGGTGCCAGTGAAGGCCTCGCCACCTATTTAAAAAAGAAGTTTACGGTGGAAATGGGCAAGGAAGCCCCGGGGAAAATTGAACCGGGGGAATGTGCCTATGTTCCTACCGGCGGGATGATTCCTGAAGGGGTGAACGCGGTGGTAATGATCGAACATACCGAGGACTTTGACGATAATACCATCGGCATCCAGCAAAGTGTATCGGACTTAGAGAACATTTTACAAAAAGGCGAAGACATCCAGGCGGGAGCCGTGGTCTTTACTAAAGGGGACCGACTTCGTACCGAGGATATCGGACTGCTGGCCGGGCTTGGTGTAACGGAGGTCCGGGTATATCAAAAAATTTCCGTAGGCCTTATTTCCACCGGAGATGAAATCGTAGAGATCCACCAGCAGCCGAAGCTTGGGGAAATACGAGACATGAACCGTTATAGCCTGGGGGCAGCCCTGGAGCGGGACGGATTTAAAGTTGTGAAAACCGCTGTGGTAAAAGACCATAGGGAAAGTCTGGAAAAAACCTTGGAGGAATTCTTACAAACCTGTGATATGGTTCTGATCTCCGGAGGAAGCTCCATGGGTGAGAAGGATTACACCAAAGAGGTCATCAACGCTTTAGGGGATCCCGGCGTTTTTGTGCACGGGGTCTCAATGAAACCCGGCAAGCCGACAATTATCGGAAAAGTTGGAAAAAAGGCGGTATTTGGTCTGCCAGGCCAGCCGGTCTCCGCTTTAATGGTATATGAGGTTCTGGTAAAACACTTGATAAAACTTTACGAAAAACCGAAAATGGAAGAACCCTACGTCATCGGGGAAATGGACCGAAACTTTCCCTCCGCCGCAGGAAGAGCCCATTATTTTATGGTTTCGATTCAGGTACGTAACGGTAAGAATTACGTCACCCCGGTTTACGGAAAGTCCGGAACATTGTCAATGATGAGTCGGGCCATGGGCTACGCAGTCATCGGGCATAACGAAGAGGGCCTTAATAAAGGCGACAGCCTGCGGGTTTATCCGTTAACTTAATAGCTTTTAATTTAATAAAATTCATAGAAAAGCTTTGATAAAATCAACGGCAAAACTTATTAATTTAATGAATTAAGCACTAATAGTATAGACATTTACTATAAGGGGGTTACGGAGTGAAGCATCAAAGTCGAAATATTTATTTAAAAAGCGTGGAATTCGGTGAAGCGATAACCCGGTACCAGCAGGCAATGGAGGGTAAAGATATCAAAGGAGAAACCGAAAGGGTGGATACGAAAACCGCCCTGTACCGGATAACGGCAGCACCGATCTTTGCCCGGGATTCCTCACCGAACTACAGCGCTGCGGCTATGGACGGAATTGCCGCGATTTCAGAAAAGACCCGGGGCGCTTCCGAGACCCGGCCCATGGATTTGGAAAAGGGTCGAGACTTTGTCTACATCAATACCGGAGGGGTTGTAAAGGATCCCTATGATACGGTGATTATGATTGAAGACCTGGTGGAAATTGATGAACACCGCGTGGAAATACGAAGCAGCGCCCCGGCCCGTCAGCACATTCGGGAAATCGGAGAAGATGTGGTCATGGGGGAGCTGATTCTTCCAAGCAATCATGATCTGCGCCCGATGGATATCGGCGCTTTACTGGCAGGGAAAGTGGAACAGATTGAGGTTTTTAAAAAACCCCGGGTAGGGATTCTTCCCACGGGTTCGGAAATAATCGACGTCAGCGACAGTAAAGAGGCCGGGAAAATTATTGATTCAAATTCCTATATGTTTGAAGGGATGGTAATAGAGTCGGGGGGCATTCCGAAACGTTATCCCGTTACAAAGGACGACTACGGCTTACTAAAGGAACAAATCCTTAAAGGGGTACGGGAAAATGATGTATTTGTCATCAATGCCGGGTCCTCTGCAGGGAGTAAAGACTTTACCGCCAGTGTCATTAAGGAATTAGGAGAAGTACTGATCCACGGGGTGGCCATTAAACCGGGAAAACCCATAATTCTGGGATTTATCGAAAATAAACCCGTGATCGGCATACCCGGCTACCCTGTATCCGCGTATATCGATTTCAGATATTTTGTGCAGCCGTTAATTGAAAAACTCGGGGGCAGAAAAACCAAGACCCCGGAAAAGATTACCGCCGCCCTCTCCAGAAGAATCGTATCGTCGTTGAAACATGAAGAGTTTATTCGAATGAAGGTGGGCAAAGTAGGCCCCCGTATTGTGGCAACCCCTCTCAGTCGGGGGGCCGGAGTCAGCACCTCCCTGGTTAATGCCGACGGGATGCTTCGGGTTCTCAAAGGCCTGGAGGGCTATGAAAAAGGTTCCGAAGTGGACATTGAACTGTTAAAGGAGCGGGAAGCCATTGAAAGCACCTTGGTTTCCGTAGGAAGCCATGATGTGGTAATGGATCTTCTTGGGGACTGGATACAGCTTCATCTGCCGGACTGCGGACTTTCCTCCGCCCATGTGGGGAGTTTTGGCGGGGTATTGGCGCTGAAAAACAGCGAATGCCATATGGCCCCGATGCATATTCTAGATGAAAATTCCGGCGCCTATAATAAAGACATGGTC
Organism: Clostridiales bacterium; assembly: GCA_007120165.1. Lineage (GTDB taxonomy): Bacteria > Bacillota > Clostridia > Peptostreptococcales > T1SED10-28 > Isachenkonia. Next base: position 3,266 of record SKOH01000090.1, on the reverse strand, counting down.
GAGGCGCAGTTTCCCATAGGAGAGATGGCTATTTTAAAACTGGTACAACGAAGCCAGGGACTCATGGTGCCTAAGGGTAATCCCCAGGGAATTACCGGAATTGAAGACCTTAAAAGTAAAAATTTGCAGTTTGTGAACCGGCAGCGGGGAGCCGGAACCAGAATTTTACTGGACTATTATTTGAAAAAACACGGAATTTCCCCAACAGAGATAGCCGGTTATGAGCGGACCCTGACCACCCATACCGCTGTTGCCGCCGCTGTTGCCAACAACACTGCCGATGCCGGCCTTGGGGTTTACTCTGCAGCGAAAGCCCTGGATGTGGACTTTATTCCCATCGAATGGGAAGATTACGACCTGGTACTGCCAAAGAAACATTTAGAGGACCCGCGGATTATAAAAATGATAGAGCTGATTAAACACCGGGGGTTTATAGAAAAAATCGAAGCCCTGGGGGGCTACAAAACCGAGGAAATCGGAGCGGTTTACACATTAGAAAAAACTGAGGAGGAAACAACATGGCAAAAGTGGTATCAATCAACGTCAGCGATAAAAAAGGGGTAGTGAAGAATCCGGTAAGAATTGGGGTTTTTCGACAAGATCACGGCATTGAAGGGGATGCCCATGGAGGAAAGTGGCATCGACAGGTCAGTTTATTGGCCCAGGAAAGCATTGATTATGCCATGGAAAAAGACGGGCTGGACTTAAAACCCGGAATGTTTGCTGAAAATATTACCACCGAAGGCGTTGTGCTGCATGAACTTCCCGTGGGAACGAAAATGAGAATTGGGGAGACCCTGCAGGAGGTTACCCAGATCGGGAAAGAGTGCCACAGCAAATGCCAGATTTTTTATCAGACCGGAGACTGCGTAATGCCCAGAGAAGGCATTTTTACCGCCATATTAAAAGGCGGGACAGTGGAAGTCGGGGACGCTATTGAAATTATTGAAGAATAGAGGTGGCGCCATTGGATAAAAAAGAGGCGGCAAAAGTTCTGGAGAAAATTGCGTTGATGATGGAATTAAAAGGGGAAAATACATTTAAAGTCCGAGCTTATCAAAAGGGCGCCCGGAGCCTGGAAACCCTGGAGGGCAGTTTGGAAGAGCTGATTGCGGAGAACGAACTGAAAAAGGTGCCGGGCATCGGACAGGCCCTTAGGGAAAAAATCATCGAACTGGTGGAAACCGGAGAACTTCAGTATTATGAAGACCTAAAAAGGGAGTTCCCCGAAACCCTCTTCGACCTGTTTCGCGTCCAGGGACTGGGACCGAAAAAAGTGAAGGTCCTCTATGAAGAGCTGGAAATTGAAACCCTGGGGGAACTGGAGTATGCCTGTCTGGAAAACCGCTTAGCGGAACTGAAGGGTTTTGGGAAAAAGACCCAGGAAAAAATCCTGCTGGGGATTGAAAATCTGAAAAAGTACCGGGGTAAGTACTTAGTATCCACCGGGATATCGGTATTGGAAGAGCTGAGGGAATATTTCAGCGGTAACGAAAAAATCCTTCGTTTTAGCGAGGCCGGAAGCCTTCGGCGCCGTAAGGAAGTGATTAAGGATGTGGATATCTTAGCAGCGGTAAAGGAAACTGACCGGAAAGACGCAGCAGAGTTTTTTGCCGCCTTTGAAAAAGTGGAAGAAATTATTGCCAAGGGAGAGACCAAAATCAGTGTTCGCCTGAAGAGCGGAATCAATGTGGACCTTCGTCTGGTAACCGAGGAAGAGTTCCCTTTTGCGCTGCATCATTTTACCGGCAGCAAAGATCATAATACAAAAATGCGGCAAATTGCCAAAGAAAAAGGCTTGAAAATGAATGAATACGGAATTTTCCACAAAGACAAGCCGATCAGCGCCAAAACCGAAGCCGAGATTTTCAACCTAATGGGTCTTTCGATGATCCCGCCGGAACTTCGGGAGGACCAGGGAGAAATCGAGGCGGCAGCGGAAAATAAACTGCCGGACCTTGTGGAACAAAAAGACCTGAAAGGGCTCTTTCATATCCACAGTCATTACAGCGATGGGGTAAACACCATCGAAGAAATTATTCAGGAAGCGGCGGATCAGGGCTTTCAGTACATCGGGATCTCCGACCATAGCCAGACCGCCTATTATGCCAATGGTCTTAAACCGGAAGATGTAGAAAAACAGCACCGGGAAATTGATCAGCTCCGGGAGAAATATCCCCAAATAAAAATATTAAAAGGAATTGAATCCGACATATTAAATAACGGAGATTTGGATTATGACCCCGAGGTCTTGAAGAAGTTCGACTACATCATTGCTTCGCTGCATTCCAATTTAAAAATGGACAAAGAACGGATGACCAAGCGGCTGCTGGGAGCCATCCAAAATCCCCATACGAAGATCCTCGGTCATATGACGGGACGGCTGCTCCTTTCCCGGGACGGCTGCGACTTTGACGAGGAGCAGGTTTTCGCTGCCTTAAAAGAACACCATGTCGCCGTGGAAATCAACAGCAATCCCCATCGCTTGGACCTGGACTGGCGTAAATGCAAAGTGGCGAAAAGCATGGGAATCCCCATTACCATTGACCCTGATGCCCATATTGTTTCCGGTTTTCAGGATATAAAGTATGGAGTGGGAATCGCCCGAAAGGGCTGGATTGAAAAGGAAGATGTGATCAATGCAAAAGACTTTTCAGACTTGGTAGCAATCTGGGATTTAAAACAAGGTTTCGACGGGAAATAACCCCGGGATTTTGGAGAAGCATGGGCTTTGAAAAAGCCTTGGGATCCCATATAAGTTTAAGGTTTGAATTAAGCATGGGCTTTGAAAAAGCCCTGGGATCCCATATAAGTTTAAAGTTTGAGTTAAGCATGGGATTTGAATAAGGAGGCCCCGCAGTGCAGCAGAACATTCGATCAGCAACGACCAGCGATAAAGAACAGATTTTGGAAATTTCAAAAACCATTTGGGAAGGAAATGATTTTATTCTTCGAACCATTGACACCTGGCTGGACCCGGATTCCGGGAAAATACTGGTAATCGATGAAGGGGGAGAAATCCGGGCCTTTGCCAAGATGAGTTATTTAACCACCGAGGATTACTGGCTGGAAGGCCTCAGAGTAAAAGAGAAGTACCGGGGAATGGGGTATGCCAACCTGCTCACTAAAAGTTTAATTGAGGAGGCGAAAAAAGCAGCTCCCCGATCCCTGCGCTTTGCCTGCCACCGAAAAGCAGTGGGCAGTATCCGCTCCGGAGAAAACCACGGTTTCATTCGCAAAGGGGAGTTCAACTTCATTCTTTGTGA
>SKOH01000154.1 GCA_007120165.1 Clostridiales bacterium | reverse complement strand
TGGGCTACCCCGGGGCGCTGCCGAGACTGAACGGGTCGGTGGTGGACTACGGACTTCGGGCGGCCCTTGCCTTGGAATGCCAAGTGCACCGGGATACCCATATGGACCGGAAACATTACTTTTACCCGGATCTTCCCAAGGGTTATCAAATTACCCAGGCTGCAAAACCGCTGGGAATCAACGGCGGGCTGTACCTGGAAAAGGCGGATAAAACCGTTAAAATCCAGCGCATTCATATTGAAGAAGACACCGCAAAGATGATCCACCGGGAGGACACCACCGATATTGATTATAACCGCAGCGGCGTTCCGTTAATAGAAATTGTGACGGCCCCGGAGATCTCCAGCGAAAACGAGCTGCTGGAATTTCTCGAGGAACTGAAAAATGTCCTGGCCTTTCTGGAAATTTCCGATTTAAAAATGGAGGAGGGGTCTCTTCGGTGTGACTTGAATATTAATGTGGCGGACCGGCAAGGGGACAGAATAACCCCGGTAATGGAAGTGAAAAATTTAAACTCCTTTAAAGGGGCCCTGAAGGCTGCCCATTATGAGCAGCAGCGGTTACTGAAAGCCCTTCGGAAAAATAAACCTTTGCAAAGGGAAACCCGGGGCTGGGATCAGAAAAAGGAACAGACCTATACCCTTCGGAAAAAAGAGGATGGGGAAGAGTATCAGTTTTTTGTGGAAGCGGAAATTCTTCCGATCAGGTTTACCGAGCAAAAAATCCGAAATGCCTACAACCGGTTGCCGGAGCTCCCATATAATAAACGGATGCGTTTTAAAAAGCAGTACGGCCTGCCGGACTACGACGTCAGAATCCTTACGAAAAACCCCTACGTCGCTGACTTCTTTGAACAGGCCCTGCTTCAGTGTTACGCCCCAAAGCGGATCAGTAACTGGATCATGACCCAGCTGCTGTCGGAAATGCCCAAAGGACTGGAGGGTTTTCCCCAGCTGACATTAAAAGCGAAGGATTTCGGGAAATTAATTGGATTAATCGATCAGGGAAGGGTGCCGAAAAAAATCGGGGAAAGGATCCTAAAGGAAATCATTAAAACCGGAGAGGATCCGGAAAAAATCCTTAAATATCGGAGTATCGGTCCGATTACCGACCCCGCGGCCATTGACAGGATTGTTCAGGAACTGCTGAAAGAGCATCCAAAGGCTGTTCAGGACTACTCCCGTAAGCCGGATAAATCCCTGCAGTATTTAATGGGAAAGGGCATGGAAAAAACCGAAGGACGTTTGGACCCCAAGGGGTTTAGAAAGATTTTGATCGAAGGGCTGGAGGAAAATACCGGATTGTAACGAGGCGTTTGGTCAGAAGGCTTGCTCATGATATAATGAAGCTGGCAAGTATCCAACGTTAAAAATCGGATAAAAGGTGTTAAATATATAGAAAAAGGAGTCTCGTTGATGAAAGTCGGAAAAATTCCCACGGAATTATTGCAAGAACTGATCTTTTCAAATATCAAGCATAAAAGAGCGGAAGTACTGATGGGCTCCGGAGTCGGAGAGGACTGTGCAGTGATGGACTTCGGGGATTATATCGGAGTTTTGAGTACCGACCCGATAACCGGGGCTTCTACGGAAATCGGGAGCCTTGCGGTTCATATTTCCTGTAATGATGTGGCTTCCAACGGAGTGGAACCGGTGGGGCTTTTGCTGACGATCCTTGCGCCTCCCGGGACCACCGAGGAGGATCTTCGAAGGATTATGGAGGATGCCAATCGCACCGCCTGTGAAGTGGATGTGGAAATCATGGGGGGACATACGGAAATTACCGATGCGGTAAATAAAATTGTGATCTCCACCACCGCCGTGGGCCGACAGCCGAAAAACGGCATGATTTTATCGAAAGGGGCGAAGCTGGGAGACCGATTGATTATGACCAAACACGGAGGACTGGAAGGTGCGGCGATTATTGCCCATGACCTGGAGGATAAACTCCAGGGGAAGGTTTCAGCAGAGGACATTGCCGAAGCGAAGGCCTTTTCAAAGGAAATCAGTGTGGTAAAGGAAGGAAAAATTGCCGGTGCCGTGGGGGTCAACAGTATGCATGACGTAACGGAAGGCGGGGTTCTTGGAGCGCTGTGGGAACTGGGTGCAGCCTCCTCTTTGGGAGTATGCGTCAATATCGACGATATCCCCCTTCGAAGCGCCACAAAGGAGATTGCCGGAAGCCTCGGGATCGATCCTCTGCGGCTGATCTCCAGCGGGGTGATGGTGATGTCCGTAGCCCCTTCCAAAAAAGAAAAACTGCTGGAGGAATTCTCTAAAAACGGAGTAGAGGCCGCCGACGTGGGAGAGGTCATCTCCGGGGAGTCCTATACCGTAACCGGGGATCAGCGAAAGCCCCTGGGGGCTCCGGATGTGGATGAACTGTTTAAAGTAATATAGTCCATATGAAATTTTCACCATAGAAGGCAACAGAACATTTCAACGGAAAACCTCAACAGTATAACAGATGGGGTTTTTAGCTGCGGAATAATTGGGTAATGATAACAGATATATCGGCAGCGGCGGATAAAAGCCGAAGTGCAGGCTGGAAGAATAAGATTTTGGGATTTCAAGGAGGCAGATAACGTGTTAGTGTTAGTACTTAGTTATTTATTGATTTTCTTCGCCCGGGTTATTGATATCTCCCTGGGAACCATCCGAATGATTATGGTGGTTCGGGGGAAAAGAGTCCAGGCGGCTCTGATCGGTTTTGTGGAGGCTCTGGTTTTTGTCGTGGCCATCGGCCGAGTACTGAACCATATGGACGACCCGATAAATGTTTTAATGTTTGCTTCAGGCTTTGGTACCGGCAATTATGTGGGGATGTGGGTAGAGGAGAAGATGGCCCTTGGAAATATCATCGTCCAGGCCATCACCCCCGCTCATTATCAGGATCTGACGAATCTTCTTCGGGAAGAAGGCTTTGGGGTAACCATTGTTCAGGGGTATGGTATAAAAGGAACCAACAATCTGGTTAATATTACGCTGCAGCGGAAACGGATGAATAAACTGATGAAAATCATCGACAATTATGATAAGGAAATTTTTGTCACCGTCACCGATGCCCGGGCAATCCGGGGAGGCTATTTTTCCCAGTCCAAACGAAAGTAACGAAAGTCCCCCGGGGTTTATTCTCCAGAAACGCAAAAATTTCGCTGAAGGAACCGGATAAACGGGAGGGTTAGATAGGGTACAATCAGTTAAAAAAAGAGAGGACGATTTTAATGAACCGAATAGATAATCGAAAACCCGATGAACTTCGGGAGATGAAAATGACCACCAACTACATCAAACATCCCCAGGGGTCGGTGCTGATCGAAATGGGAGAGACAAAGGTAATCTGCTCCGCCACCATCGAAGAGAAAGTGCCCTTTTTCCTGAAAAATTCCGGTACCGGCTGGATTACCGCAGAGTATTCCATGCTGCCGGGGTCCACCCATACCCGAAATATCCGGGAGTCCAGTAAAGGAAAAATCAGCGGAAGAACCCAGGAGATTCAGCGGTTAATCGGTCGAGCCCTGCGCTCCGTCGTGGATTTGAAAGCCCTGGGGGAAAAAACCATTTGGATTGACTGCGATGTCATTCAAGCCGATGGGGGCACCCGAACCGCGTCCATCACCGGAGCCTTTGTGGCGCTGGCATTGGCCGTCGATAAGCTTTACCGGCAGGGTAAAATGAAGAAGTTCCCGATTAAAAACTATGTATCCGCCATCAGTATCGGCGTGATTGACGGTACGGAGCTGCTGGATCTTTGTTATGAGGAAGACTCCCGAGCCCATGTGGATATGAATGTGGTAATGACCGATCAGGGAGAATTTATTGAAGTCCAGGGCACCGGGGAGGAAGCTCCCTTTTCCAAGGAGCAGTTTCTGGGCCTTCTCAGTTTGGCGGAGAAGGGAAACCGGGAACTGACGGAAATGCAGCGGGAGATTTTAGGTCCCGTCGGCGGGCAAATCGGAGTAGAAAAGGAGGGGAAATAGTTGGAGAAAACCGATGTCTTAGTGATTTCCACAGGAAATCCCAATAAACTGAAGGAAATTCAAAGCCTGCTGAAAGATTTTCCCCTGGAGGTAAAAAGCAAGGATCAGGTGGGCCTTGAAGAAATCGAGATTGAAGAGACCGGCACCACCTTTGAGGAAAATGCCCTCCTAAAGGCAAAGGGGATCCAGCAGCATACGGGCACCCTGGTCCTTGCCGATGACTCGGGGATTACCGTGGACGCCCTTGAGGGGGCTCCCGGGGTCTACTCCGCCCGTTATGGCGGGGAAGAGGGGAATGACCGAAAGAACAATCAAAAGCTCTTAGGGGCTCTTAAAGAGGTACCAAAGGAAAAGCGGGGAGCCGCCTTTGTCTGTGCCGTTGTGGTTGTGCTTCCCGATGGGAAGATCTTAAAAGCAACCGGCGTCACCCGGGGTACCGTGGGCTTTGAAGAAAAGGGACAGGGCGGCTTCGGATACGACCCGCTGTTTATTCTGCCCAACGGAAAAACCATGGCGGAGCTTACGGCAACAGAGAAAAATGCCGTCAGCCATCGGGGAAAAGCTCTAAGAGCCATCAAAGAACTTTTAACAGAGGAATTTATACCGGGAAACCAAGAGAAATTTCAGAGGTGAAGAACGTGAAAATTGCAATATTAGGAGACAGTCATAATCATTTGGAAATACTGGATCGGCTGCATCAGGAAGGAAGACTTGAAGGGGTGGAACTGATTCTTCATACGGGAGATATGTGTAATGACGGAAGTTATCTTGAGGAGATTAGCGGGATTAAAGTGATCGCTGTAAAAGGAAATGCCGACCCTGTTTATACTCCCTATGAATCAGAGCTGGTGCTGGATCTGGAAGGATATAAAATTCTGCTGACCCACGGGCACCTGTACGGCGTAAAGGATACCAATGACCGTCTGTTTTACCGGGGAAAAGAAATCGGGGCGGACATCGTGGTATTCGGCCACAGCCATATTCCCCTTACGGTGGAGGAAGAACATATGCTGATGCTCAATCCCGGCAGTATCGGGTTCCCCAGAGGACTCAGCAGCAAAAGCTACGCCATTGTAACCCTAGGGGATCACATCAAAGTGGACCTGTTGGAAATGGAAGATTAACGGGTTTGAAAAAGAAAAAAAGAAAAATATATTAAAATCTATTGACATAGATGGAGGATGATGATAATATTATCTAGGTCGCAAGGTAATCGATACGCGGGTGTAGTTCAGTGGTAGAACTTCAGCCTTCCAAGCTGATAGCGAGGGTTCGATTCCCTTCACCCGCTCCACAAACATGGTGGGTGTAGTCAAGGGGTTAAGACACAGGATTGTGATTCCTGCATGCGTGGGTTCAAATCCCATCACCCACCCCATTTTTTTAAAACGATGTACTCTATGTACTTCAGAACTTTTGGGGTATAGCCAAGTTGGTAAGGCAGCGGATTTTGATTCCGTCATTCGTAGGTTCAAGTCCTGCTACCCCAG
>SKOH01000157.1 GCA_007120165.1 Clostridiales bacterium | reverse complement strand
TGCAACAACATAGCGAATGTTTTTTAAACTCTCAGAATTAAATTTCTGAGAGTTTTCTATTTTTTGTATTTATTACTTCCCAAAATCTATATTTAGGAAAAACTTAAGTCTTAAAATGAAAATAAGATGAGAAATTTCAAAATGGGAAAACAATATATCAAATAAGATTGCAATGTAACAATAAATATGTTATATTTAAAATATATTTGTTACATTGGGAGGTGTCTTCAGTGACGATAACCGCAGAATCTTATTTAAAAGAGAATGTTGATGATCAAGTTACAATAAAACCATGGCATAAGGAGGATACACTTCCGGTATTTTTAAGAAGTAATTACAATTTTTATGAGATGACGATTCTTAAAACAACTTGTATTTTGATGGAAATAACCGATGAAATACCGGGGATTAATATGCTTCAAAAACATATCAAACGAATTGAGACGTTAACGAAGCGCGAAATTGTGCTTCTCTACAAAGAAATTTCGAGGTATAGAAGGAAAAGCCTCATTGAAAACCGCATTTCTTTTGTGGTTGAAGATGGACAGATGTATTTGCCCTTTCTGGGACTTAATTTAAAAAAAGCACCTGAACAGGTTAAAAGAGAAGTGAAACATTTTACCACCTCTGCACAACTTGCCTATCTGTATTTTCTATATCATAAAAGCAAAGTTGTGAATATGACAGAGTTTGCCGAAATGATGGGACTTACCAAAATGACAGCTTCCAGAGCGTTAAACGATCTTTATCATGCAGGTCTCATCACTTATGAAATTGGAGGCAAAACAGGACGCAGTAAAGAATACAAACGAATAGCGGATCCGGATTATTTTCTTAAAGGACGTATCTATATCAAATCCCCGGTAAAGAAAATTGTTTATGTCAAGACAGAACCAACAGGAGTTTTGACTGCGGGACTTGAAGCTTTGGCAGCGTTATCAATGATCAATGCACCGGGTCATCCAGTAAGAGCTATCGGTAAAGACCGGCTTAAAAAGCAAGAGGTTGAAATCATTGAAAACAAAGACCTAATTCATGATGCACATCTGATAGAATTGCAAATATGGGATTATGATCCTACACAATTTTCTAATAAGAGTCATGTGGATCTAATGTCTTTATATGCATCCCTAAAAGATGAAAATGATGAAAGGATTGAGCAGGCATTAGAAAAAGTCTTGGGAGGTGAAATATGGTACACGGACTAGAGAAATTCAAGGAATATTTTAGAGATCACACAAATCAGTATGTTTTTATTGGAGGTACCGCTTGTGATATTCTCATGGATGAATTAGGAGCTCCATTTCGTGCAACCAAAGACCTGGATATGGTACTCATTATCGAAGCCTTGAATGCATCTTTTGGAGAAACCTTTTGGAAGTTCATTGAAGATGGCGGCTATAAACATCGTGAAAAAAGCACGGGAAAGAATCAGCTCTATCGTTTTAGTGAACCGAGGGATTCGTCTTTTCCAATAATGATCGAACTCTTTAGCAAAAAGCCTAACAACTTATTACTGAAGTATGACACCGGGCTAATACCAATTCATATCGATGAGAGTATTATCAGCCTCTCTGCGATATTATTAAATGATGTTTATTATGATTCACTTGTGAAAGGGAAACGAACAGTAAATGGCTATTCAGTTATCGAGATTGAAACCATAATTCTTTTTAAAATTAAAGCCTGGCTGGATATGAAAGAGAGAAAAGAAGCCGGTGAGAAGGTGGACTCTAAAAATATAAGGAAACATAAAAATGATATTTTTCGACTTCTTGCGAATGTCACACCTTCAACTAAGGTTGAGACAGCGGAATTAATTCAGAAAGACATCTATCGGTTTATTGAGCAGATTAATGAAGATAAACTTGATTTAAAAAACTTAGGAATAAAAGGCACTAGCATGGCTGAACTACTGGGAATTCTTGAAAATATGTTTTTGAATAGATCAGAAACATAATAGGAGTTGCTTAATTGCACTCAAATAACCGCGTATAAAAATCTAATGCGGGTAATGATGTGCAGCCATAGTAGAAACAAGTAAGAATGTAGAGAGATTATAAAAAAAGGAGGCACATAGCCAATGGATAAATCAACATTCACCGGAAAAATCATATCAATCCAACCTCGTATTCGTTTACTCTGTTCCTTTGATGAAGCATCTCATACATATCTCGGTTATGCCATTAAACTAGAAGGGGAGTTGGATGGAGAGAAAACCATGTTCTCTATCGGCATTGGTAAAGCCGCCCATGCCAAACAACAATTCAAAGTGAACGATGTTATTTCCGGAGCGTGCTTACCTGTACCGGAGCCTGATCTTGAACCGGTTGATTATTATAAGGTATCAAAGCTCAAGGTCATCGCTAGAGGAGACCAGGGCAGTCCATCTACTCCTTGGGAACTGGTCCCACCAGAGTTGGAAATTTACAGAGAAAGAGGAAACCGAAGACTGGCAGCCAGGACATATGATGCGAAGTGTAGTAGTTGCATGTGGGGATGCAGGATGCCTGTTGAGATTATTGTCGATAATTGGAATCCGAGAGGTCGGAGAAAACACAGATTTGAAACCTTCTGTTATGGACCGTTATCCTGTAAATACTATAAGGCCGGACCTAATCGTAAGGTGGAAGGACGAAACGGAATGGTATATGTGGAAGAGGACTGGGTTGATGAGCAAATGACGGAACATAGGGACCTAGACGAGTAAGTATACGCTGAACTTATAGAGCAAGCACAGCAGGGAGCGGTTCTTCAGTGTTAAAGGGCGCACACAGAAAGAAGCCGTCCCTCTGTGCCCTTAAAATGTTGAAAAAATTTTAATAAGTTAATAAATCAGAAAATTTTGTTAAAATTATGTTATAATCTAGTTATATCGGCCTACATAATAAAGAACAGCATCAAACCATTATCCATACGGTATAAAAACTCTTACGGAGGTACCCCCTTATGCCCAGAGCAAAGCGAGAAAAGAGCAGTACGGGAATCTACCATATTATTTTTCGAGGCATCAACCGCCAGCGGATCTTTGAGGATGAGCAGGATTATCAGCGGTTTCTTCAGATACTGGAAGATGTGAAAAAGAAAAGTGAATATGAGATTTACGGCTATTGTTTGATGAGCAACCATGTGCATCTTCTGATGAAGGAAGGCATGGAAGAGCTGGGGCGAACCTTTAAGAGGATCGGGGCTTGTTACGTTTATTACTACAACTGGAAATACAAACGCCGGGGGCATCTGTTTCAGGACCGGTATAAAAGTGAAGTGGTGGAGGATACGGGATACTTTTTAAGTGTGCTTCGCTATATTCATCATAATCCGGTGAAAGCGAAGATTGTAAAAAATCTCGAGGACTATCCGTGGAGCAGCTATAAGGAGTATTTGAAGGCCCCAAGGATCTGCCGTTCGGACTATGGGTTTTCATTGTTTCATGGGGAACCAAAAAAGGCGAAGAAGTTGCTGATTGATTTTCATAAGGAAATAAATGATGATCGGTGTATGGAATATGATACCAAAGTACGATGGCAGGACCATGAAGTTGTGGAATACCTACTTAGGGAGTATAATATGGAGCGCCCGAAGGAGCTTTATACCTTGGAGCGGGGCGTGATGAACAAAATATTTCACCAATGCAAAAAGGAAGGGATGTCGATCCGTCAGTTAGAGCGGATAACCGGTGTCAGTTTTACTCTTATACGAAATGCATAAGAAAACGATTTGGGAGGTTGGGCTATGGCAGAGATCGTTAAAAGTTTTGCAATATCAGGAGTGGATGGGTACCTGGTGGATGTGGAGACGAAAACCATTGCGGGAATGCCGGTCATGTCGATTGTAGGGCTCGGCGACACCGCGGTAAAGGAAGCGAAGGAGCGGGTGGAGTCCGCCTTAAATAACGGAGAATTTTATTTCCCTCAAAAGAAGGTCGTCATCAACCTGGCTCCGGGAGATATGAAAAAGACTGGATCCCATTTTGACCTGCCCATAGCTCTGGGGATCCTACTGGAGACTGAGCAGATTACCAACCGACGAGGAGAGGATTTCGGTGTTATCGGAGAGCTCTCCCTAAACGGGAGACTTAGAAGCGGTACCGGGGTGCTGCCGATGGCCATTGCCGCCCGGGAACAGGGACTTACCCGTTTGATCGTACCGGCGGAAAATCTGCGGGAAGCTTCGGTGGTGGAAGGCCTTACCGTCTACGGTTTTAATCACTTAAAAGAAGTGGCGGAGTTTTTGGAAGGAAAGCCCTATCAAAAGATCGAATCCCTGGAGCCGCCTGGCTGGGAAAAGCCCCCTTATGACTTGGACTTTGCCGATGTACAGGAGCAGGATGAGATTATCGACTATGTGGTGATTGCGGCCAGCGGAGGGCATAATCTGATGATGATTGGTACCCCGGGCTGCGGCAAATCCATGATTGCCCAACGAATCTCCACTATTCTCCCTACGATGACCGAGGAAGAGGCGATGGAGGTTACGAAAATCTACAGTGTAGCGGGGCTGCTTCGAAATAAAGACCAACTGATTAAGGAAAGACCCTTTCGGGCACCCCATCATAACGCTTCCACCAACTCGCTGATCGGCGGAGGAAACACCGCCATTCCCGGAGAAATTTCCCTGGCTCATCACGGGGTTCTCTTTCTCGACGAGATGGCGGAGTTTAGTAAAAAGACCTTGGAGGCCCTTCGACAACCGATGGAGGACCGTAAAGTGACTATTTCCCGGGTGAAGTATACCAACACCTACCCGGCGAACTTTATGCTGGTGGCCGCAATGAATCCGTGCCCCTGCGGCTATTTCGGAAACCTGCAGTGCAAGTGCTCCGACTACGAAGTGGTCAAATACCGGCAAAAGATTTCCGGACCGATTATGGATCGGATGGATATTCAAAAGACCGTCGGCAGCGTGAATATCATGGAGTTTAACAAGGAAAGTTTTTCAAGGAGCTCGAAGGAGCTCAGGGAGCGGGTGGAGTTTTCCAGGAACCTTCAAAAAAAGCGCTTTGAGAACATTGGCGGAATCAGCTGCAATGCGGAGATGAACCACGCACTGATCAAAGAGTACTGCGAACTGGAGACCGAAGGGGAGCGTTTAATCCAGCAGGCCTATGAACGGTTTCAGTACAGTGCAAGGACATTTCACAAATACATGAAGGTGGCGAGAACCTTTGCGGATATGGATGGGGCAGCAAAGATTCGAAAAGAAGATGTGGCTGCGGCCCTGATGGCCAGGGATCTGGACAAAGAGGGGAAAAGCCTGATGGTACTGTAGGGAGGTCGAAACGATGGAGGCGTATTGGCTGTGGTTAAAAGGAATCAAGGGTATTGGAGACCTCATGGGGAAACAGCTTATTTCTTACTTCAACACCCCGGAAGACGTTTATCAGGCGGAGGTATTGGATCTTCGGGAAGTTACGGGAATAGGAAAAACACTGGCAGAAAAAATACATAACAGCCGTTCCTTACAAGGCGCCTATGAGGTTTTGGAAGATATGCAGCGAAGCGGTATTA
>SKOH01000071.1 GCA_007120165.1 Clostridiales bacterium | reverse complement strand
TAGTGTTTAACACACCGTAGACTCTTGACTTTGCGTCCCCTGCTTTCACAGAGTTTGCCTTTTTCTTATCAAGAAACATATTCAGTTGATAAACACTTCTATTTAAGTTATACCTAATACTGGGGTTATTAAACATATATTTAGAAAAAAACTATCGAAAATAAGAATATTCAAAAAACAAACAGCATTTTCAAGGATTGTCCTATGCTGTTATCGGGAAAACCATCTTCCAAACCGATAGCAGCAGCAGAAATATTACGTAAACTCTATTATTAAATATATACCTTGCATCCTATAGATTAAACATATTGTAGGATCGGTAAAAAAAGTTTTAAGCGTTGTTTGCTGAGAAAAATGTATCTTTTCGGGTTTTGTTGTGAATTTTCTTTTTTTCTACTATACTAAAAGGAAAAGGAAGTAAAGAGAGGATGATACCGATGAAAATCAAGGCTTTTGGTGTAGAAGAATGGATGAACGAATATGAAGAGGAAGCCGTATATAATTTAGGAGAAACCTGCGCGAAGTCCATCACGGTAAAGGAACTTTTGGATTATCAGGGCCGGGGAAAAGAAGCCCTGGAAGAGATTTATCAGATGCAAATGACCTACGGGGCAATTAAGGGCACGGATAAACTGCGACGAGAGGTCGCCGGCCTTTACCGGACCGGGGAAATTTCCAATGTGGTCATTGCCCATGGGGGAATCGGAGCCAATCACCTGGTATTTTCCGCATTGATAGATCCGGGGGATGAAGTGATTTCCGTAATGCCCACGTACCAGCAGCACTATTCGATCCCCGAAGCGCTGGGGGCAGAGGTAAAGATTCTTCCGCTGACCATGGAAAATGGATTTTTGCCGGACTTGGAAGAATTGGAAAAAATGGCGAGTAACCGTACGAAGCTGATTGCCATTAATAACCCGAATAATCCTTCAGGAGCCCTGATGGATAAGAGCTTCTTAGAGAAAATTGCAGCGATAGCGAAAAAATACGACGCCTACATTCTCTCCGATGAAGTATACCGGGGGCTCAATCATCAGGGAGAGGCCTTCGGCGCCTCGATTTTCGATTTGTATGATAAAGGAATTTCCACCGGCAGCATGTCGAAGGTTTTTTCCCTGGCGGGCCTTCGTATCGGCTGGATTATGGCCTCGACGGAGGTGGTAAAAGAAATCAATATTCATAGGGATTACAATACCATCAGCTGCGGCAGGATTGATGATTTTTTAGCCGGCATCGCACTGGAACAGAAAGATAAAATACTAAAAAGAAACCGACGGATGATTCTGGAGAATGCGGGAATTCTGGAAGAATGGGTAAAGAGCGAGCCGAGGGTCTCTTACATCAAACCCATGGCGGGGACCACCGCTTTTATAAAGTATGATTACCAAATCAAATCAGAAGACCTGGCCCTTCGACTCCTAAGGGATACCGGCACCTTCGTGGTTCCCGGAAAGGCCCTGGACCAGGAAGGCTATCTTAGAATCGGCTATGCCAATGATACAGAAGCGGTGAAAGAAGGTCTGAAAAAAATCTCTGAATATTTTAGAATCCTGGAAGAGGAAGGGAAATAAGCAAATGGAGAACGAAAAAACAGAGGAAAGCACCATTTACCGGGGTTATCAGCGGGGGGAAGAAAAATTCCGTAACCGATGGGAAAACCTGTATCAGCGCCAAAAGCGCTACAGCAACCTTCGGGTATTAATGGCAATACTATTTATCGCCAGCGGATTTATACTGGCTTTCCAGCAGGAGAACTTTCTGTTATGGGGGGGATTTATCCTTTCTTTTATCGGATTTATCATCTTTGTGATCGCCCACGAGAGGCAAAAACAGACCGAAGAGTATTTAAAAGCCTACCAGGACCTTTATAAGAAACAGCGGATGAGAAAAGAAGGACGCTGGCGGGAGTTTGAAGAACGGGGTACGGAGTTTATTGACTCGGACCATGCCTTTTCCTATGATTTGGATATTTTTGGTCAGAACTCGGTATTTCAGTGGATTGATGACACCACATCGGGTTTGGGCAAAAGGAAACTGTACCAGCTGCTGATTACCCCCTTAAGCAGTAAAGAAGCGATCATCGAGCGCCAAAGGATGCTGGAGGAGTTGGGGCGAAAGAGGATTTTTGTTCGAAGGTTTTTAGCAGAGGGAAGGGTGGGAAGACGAAAGGGTAAGGATTTTCGTGAAGTGATCCGGTGGGGAAGTGAGAAAAATCCGGTATTTTCGAAGCCTATGATCATTATCGGGATTAAAACCCTGCCCTGGATTACGTTAACCGCCGCTGCAATCGGTTTTCTGACGGATTTTTCGACGATGCCCTTTTTGCTGTTACTGCTTCTGCACGGGGTGCTGTTTGCCCTGGGATTTTTAAAACGGGGAAGAGTTCTCGGGATGGTCAAAGACTATCAAATAGAGCTTAATCAATACATTCGGCAGTTAAAGGTCTTTGAGGGGCACCATTTTAAAAATGAAGGGCTGAGCCTTTTACAGGAGGCCTTAAGAAGCGGGAAAGGCCGATCGGGAACGGAACAGTTAAAAGCGCTGGAAAAACTGGCCAATCGAACCCTCAATAAACAGAATCTGCTTTTTGTTCCGATTAATATTTTAACCCTTTGGGACTATCGCTGCCTGGTGGATTTGGAAAAATGGAAGAAGGAGTCGGGGCAGGCCTTGGAAAAATGGATTGATACCCTGGGGGAAGTGGAAGCCCTGGTGAGTCTTTCGAATATTCATCGGGACCATCCCAACTGGGCCCTGCCGAAGGTGGCAGAAGAACCCTCGGTTTATCAGGGAAAATCCGTTGCCCATCCGTTAATTGCCCCTCAGGCCGTCAGCAATGATATCCATCTAAATCCGGAAAACCCCATCCTGTTAATCACCGGTTCCAATATGTCCGGGAAAAGTACTTACCTCAGAACCGCCGGACTTAATCTGCATTTTTTAAATATCGGAACCAAGGTCTGTGCCGAAGAAATGGAAGCTTCGTTAATGAAGATTCATACCTGTATGCGGATCAGCGACAATATCGAAAAAAACATTTCCTCTTTTTATGGTGAAATTCTTCGGATAAAAGAAATTGTGCAGGATACCAAAAAGGAAGAGCCGGTATTTTTCCTGCTGGATGAGATCTTTAAAGGAACGAATTCCACGGACCGGCATCTCGGTGCGAAAATTTTAATACAGCAGCTTTATGAAACCGGTGGCGTGGGTCTCGTCTCCACCCATGATCTGGAGCTTACCACCCTGGCAGAAAATCCGAAGGTGGGGGTTCGAAACTATCATTTCCAGGAAACCTATCACCAGGGAGCAATTCAATTTGACTACAAACTGCGACCGGGGGCCTCGAAGACTACCAATGCCCTGTATTTAATGAAAATGGCCGGGGTAGAGGTTGCCGATCCCGAGGTGAAGAAGAAGACATAAATCCTTTGCATAAATTTCAAGATAATTGGTATAAAGAATATATAGTGAATAACTAAAGGACCGTTGTACTGAAGGGATGCAGTATTAAAGGAGGGCAACTATGATATCGGAAAAGCAGCAAAAGATCATCGAATCAATATTTTACCGGCTGGTGGCGATTCGAAGCGATACCAACACTATTTATGAACCAATTATTGAAGATGTGATCCTCAACTGGTTTCGGGAGCGGGAATATTTTCAGGAAAATCCGGAATATTTCGGAGCGGAACCCTTAGAGGACGACGTTTACCGAAGGGACGTGGTATGGGCCCTGGTAAAGGGTGAAGGAGCTGAGACGATTGTGCTGATCCATCACCATGATGCGGTAGGCATTGAAGAGTATGGAAATCTGGAAGACATGGCCTTTCGACCGGATGAGTTAAAGGATGCGCTGAAGGGTCGGGTAAAAAAGAAGGATGTGCTTCGGGACATTCAGGATGATGATTGGATATTCGGTCGGGGAACGGCGGATATGAAAAGCGGAGCGGCGCTGCAAATGGGTATTGTGGACCATTTCAGCAAACAGCAGGATTTTAACGGCAACCTCCTAATTTTATCGGTTCCCGATGAAGAAACCATCTCAAAAGGAATGCTGCAGGGAGTTAAACTTCTTCATAAACTTCATCAAAAGTATGGACTGAATTATAAACTGGCCATTAACTCAGAACCCTATTTTAACAATGTTCGGGACAAAGCCCTGTTTTATGAAGGCAGTGTGGGGAAAGTAATGCCGATCATTTACGCAAAAGGAATCAGCAGTCATATCAGCAACCCCTATAACGGCATCAGCCCTTCGATGATTATGGCAAATATCCAGCGCCGAACGGAGCTGAATCCATCCCTTTGTGATGTACATGAAAATGATGCCACTCCCCCGCCGATGTGGGTGCATCTGAAGGATCATAAAAAGGTTTATGACGCTTCCATCCCGGAGGCCGCGGTGGGTTTTTTCAATTGGCTGACCTTTGTCAAGGAACCGAGGGAAATCCTGGAAGCGTTGAAGGAGTTCGCCAAGGAAGCGGTGACGGAAACCCTGGTATTTGTGGACGGGTCCTATGAGGCTTTTTGTGAGATGAATCATCAGGACTATGATCCGATAGATTATACTCCGGTAATTCTGGACTTTGAAGAAGCCTATCAGCGGGCAAAGGAAGACGGAGGAGAACGCTTTGAAAAACAGTACGAAAAGACCTTATTTCTTTTAAAGCAGGACTTTAAAGACAACAAAGTGACGCTGCCGGAACTGGCGGTGAAGCTGATTGCGCTGACGGGAGATTATATAAATATTGATGAGCCGGTGGTGATCATCGGACTCTCGGGTCCCTATTATCCCCATATTAATAATAAAAACATCATTGGGGAGGATTTGAAACTGGAAGAGCGTCTGAATAAAATCACGAAAAAATACTACGACTTTCAGTTCCAAAAAAATGAGTATTTTATGGGGATGAGTGATTTGAGTTATTGCGGTTTTACCGGGAAGTCTGAGGATATCGACGTGATTAAGAGAAACAGTCCCGGTTGGGACGAGGTGTACCGAATCCCCTTTGAAGCCATGCAGGCGCTTAATATGAAAGTGGTGAATATCGGACCTTGGGGAAAAGACCTGCATCAGCGTTCGGAGCGGGTATACGGTCCTGACGTATTTCAGAGAATTCCCACCATCATCAAAGAACTGATTGAAGAAGTACTGGCAGGAGACGAGAAGAGTGCCCGGGTGGGCTGATCTTTATAATAATAAAAGCTTCTTAATTAAAGGAGCTTTTATTTTGGAAAAAAATTCTTGGCGGGTTGAAATCGAAGGACGGTATCGATGCAAACCGGCCTATGGAGGCCTGACAGCCCCAGGGAAAAGGATATTCTAAATATTTCAAATTGCTGAAATGATAAAAAGAATAACAAAAATCAAAGAAATATCCAATAAAATAAAAAAAGGGCTTTCTTTTTAATTTTACCTGTGGTATGATGTAATAGTTAAAGCAGATAGAAGAAAAACAGTTTTTAGAAGCCTTACTCTAAATGAGATACTTCAGTTTTAGGATTTAAAAACGTTTTCTGCATGATGCTTTAGAATTTAATTTAGAGGAGGTCATTAATTTGACAGGAAAAG
>SKOH01000061.1 GCA_007120165.1 Clostridiales bacterium | reverse complement strand
TGATTATCACCGCAGTGATTCCCCGGCCCAGTTCCACAGGAAAGCCGAAAACTTCGTAGAAGTTTTCCCTGTTAATAAGAGTCGCAGGAAAAAAGCTGTTGCTGACCACCACCACACCGGCCAGAATCCCGTATAAAACGAAGACAATCGCCATCCCTTTTAATTTCAACGAGGCACTGGTGATGTTTAACCCTTCCATGGTTTGAGCATTCTTATACAACGCAACGCCGGAAATAACGGCCCCAGGGAAGCCTATAAAGTAGCGGCTTAAGGTGTCTTCCATCAAAAGCCAATGAAGAGTGGATGTTTGATAGACGGCGTAGGAGACGATCGCTGCTGTCAGCCATACCCCAAAGAGTACCCAGGGCAGGCCTTCAATGAACAGTTTCAGTTTTCCGTCTTTTTCCAGCAGCCGGGCACCGAACATCCATAAAAAGGCAAAGGACAGAGCATTGGTAAAGGTGCCCAGAATTAACAGGTCCACCCGGTATTCCGGGAACATATCCGAGATACGCAGCATAATAATCCATTCCGTAATCCCATGGATGATCCCGAACCAGCCTAAAAAATGGATGCATTTTAACAGAGGAAAGCTGCTTTCCTCTGAGGTGTTTTGCAAAAACGCGGCAATTCCCATTGAAAAGAAGGCCAGCCCGTAAACAAAGAATAAAAGAATATACTGATTTCCTGAATACAAATGATCACCTCTTAGGATTAATTAATACATTGAAAATATTATAGCACACTCCTTGCAAAGATCTAAATAAATATATATTTCTCCCGGGACGAAAAAAAAGCCCCTAAGGACTGTGGTAAAATCCTTAGGGGGCGCTGTAAGTAAAGAATTCGTAGGGAATCGATCAGCTAATAATTAACACTTTAATTCTTGAAAGGAAAGCTTTTAACAAAAGAAGATTAAACAGCGTAATGGCGGCCCCTTCTGCGAAAAGAATGCCCGCATATCGCAGCGGGTCATGACCGGAAAGCCGCAGCATCATATCCTGCAGCGGGATCAGAAAGATCATCTGGGTCAGCTGAATACCGATCCATAAAATAAGCATAACCGTAGCGATATACAGTAATACTCCGGCTAAGGAGACCTTCATTTCCCTTTCGGAGTCCATAAAAAAACGTCTAAGAAAAAGAGCAAGGAAAAGGTATCCTGGTACAAAAACGATTTGGGTTTGAAAAAATAACCCTGTCATAATTATAAGTCCTATAGCGGTAAATGGGAAAGTTTTTCTCTCCCCGCTGGTAAATAACACCAGCACCGCCGGTATAATAAATGCCGATAGAATACTGATAGGCCCTCGAAACAGTAATAGGCTTACCACTGAGAGCGCCAGTGCGATAGCGGACATCGTAAGTACATTGGTATTAGTTGCTGCATTGATTTTTTTTGTGACTGAGGTTTGGCCCCTCAGGTCTCCTTTTATTCGCTGCATCTCCTTAAATCCCCTCTGAAACCGGGATCTTCTTTTGGTTATACCGTTCCCGGTTAAAGGTTTTAAACAGTTCCGTGGTGGAGTTTTTCGCTTCATACATAGCAAAGTCCGCGTATTCGATCAGATCGAAAAAGTTTTCGGAATGAATGCCGTAAACCGACATCCCGCCGCTGCAGCGAACGTCAAGTTCCTGGTATTCGATCATAAGGGGTTTACTCAGCACCTGTTCTTCGATCCTCTTCCAGATTTGTATGTACTCCTCTTTACCTACGTGGTCATATCCATGAATATAGAGCCCAAACTCATCGCCGGAGATCCTCATCGCTATAAAGTTTTCAAAAGTAAGGCCTTTCAAACGCCGGCCGAATTCCTTTAAATAATTGTCCCCCGCCCGATGACCGAAGGTATCATTAACTTTTTTGAAGCCGTCGAGATCCAGAAAAACGAAAACGCCGAAGCGGTCCGGGTTTTTGGCGATGGTCATCTCGATTTCCTCCCGGTATTGATACCGGCTAACCAAACCCGTCAGTTCATCCTTGACTAAGCGATTGTTCAGATCGGAATTCAGCTGATTCAGCTGCGCATTGCTCTTTTGCAGCTGCCGCTGAATATTAACCAGCTGATTGTTCAGCTTTTGGATCTCTTCAAACTGGCTATGGATAATTTCGATATTATCGGTCATTAAATCCCTCTCGGTACTTATAATCAGACTCATGAACCGTTGAATCATATCCTTTAGCCTCGGACCCGCGGCGATATTATTGAAGATTTCGGAGTTCATCCCCAACATGAAGATCCTGTCATTTTTTGTTACCATACAAAGGGCAATTGCAACTTTTGGACTTTGAATCTGATAACCGTCTCCACAGATAAAGCTTCCTACGTTGTCAAAGGCTTTTTCGGCAAGTTTCCCAATACCCTCTTGGTCCTTGGGGATAAAAAGGTCGTTAAAGTTTTTTAGATAGGGGGAAATAAGAAAGACGGGGTCATGCCAATACTTTGTCAACACATTTAAGTTGCGGTCGCCCTGTAATAAAAAGGAAACATCATACTGCTCCATCTTATTCATCCTTTCCCTAGGGTATTTTAGTGCACTTCTTGTTCTGCCCAGTTTACCAATGCAGCGGCGGTGGTGGAGTAATAGTCAATCTCCCATTTTTCCCACAATTTATCGGTATTATTAAAGGCTTGCCCGCCGACGGCAATTTTTACCTCCGGGTATTTTTCCTTTACGGCCTTTACGGTCTGTTCCAACTCCTGCAGGTAAAGAGGCATGGTTACGGAAAATGCAACGATCTCTGGTTGATGTTCATTTATGGCCTGTAAAATCGATGCCGCGGGAAGGGCCGCCCCCAGATAAAAACTGTCCCATCCCCGGTATTCAAACATATCCGAGAGCATCCTTACCCCTACCTCATGAAGTTCGCTGCCCACGGCACAGGAAAGAATCCGCTTGCTTTTCCGGGGTTGACTGAATATTTCGTCGTAAAAACCCGCCATGACCGATTGGGTCACCGAGGTTATGTAGTGCTCCTTATCGATGGTAATGATACTTTTATGCCATAAATTTCCCACCTCAATCATGACTTTTGCAAGTACCTCTTCGTAGATTTCCACCAGGGCAGCCCCCTGCTCTTTTGCCTCGGTAATCACCCTATGGGCTTCCCTGGTTTGATTGTTTAGTAAAGCATCCAGATAGGTTTTTCTTACGTTATAGTGCTTTCCTTCCTGAAAGTCCGAGGATAAAGTGACCTTTGTAACCGCTTTTTCGGTCACAGCAATGGCCCGATTTAAATAATCGGCGGCTTTATTCAGCTCCTCTTCCGTCAGCAGCGCTTCGGAATAGTCATTAAGAATTTCCGATAAAATGCGGTAATGATCATTCATATGTTCCATGATCCGGTCACGGTCCAGATCCTTCATCAAATTGCAAAGCAGTTCATAAATCCACGCTGCATAGCCTTCAAAAATTTTTCCGTCACTGAAATGGACTGCAGTCATTAAATAACTGATATTATAGACCACATCTTCGTACATCAATCGTTTTCTTCTCTCGTCCAGTTCCGTCTCCAGTTTCGGATCCCGTTTAAACTGTTCCTGAAAAACTTTTTGAGCAATTTCCACAAATCGCTGATCGGTATAATTCATTAATAAACTCACAGGCACTTCTCCTTCGGCTATCTGTATGAAATTTTGTCACTATTCTAAATTTACCACAGTTAAGCAATATAAACAATCAAAATAAATATGCCCGCAATAATGACCCACCCCTCTTCTTTCAACTACCACCGTATTCATTGTCTGCCTCAGATGTAATCAGGATCAATACATCGATTAATAAGATTATTCTTGCTTCCAGTAATCATCCCTTCCATTATGCCATGTTTCCATATGCTCCCGATGGGTCTCAAGGTAGGCACCGGGTTTGAAATATTTATCATAGTATTCGGTATCGAGGTGTACCGCCTGGACGAAACCGGGCATTACCATGGTGGTTCGGGTACCGGGAAACTTCCCGTATTTTTGATAAATATACTGGGCCACTTCCCCCATGCAGTGGAGAAAATCCTGGTTATAGGCGGCAACGCTTCCCTTTATTTTATCACTTTCTTTCCACGGTCCCGGGGTTTTAGGGTCGTAAGCGCCGCCCTTGCCGAATTTCCGGTCTGCAAACACCTTCACCGCAGCGTGCATATCCGGATAGTAGGGTGGGCACAGTCCTTCATATATGCCGTCCAGTCCTACCGGGTTCGGCGCCGGCCACCGTTCGTCTTCCACAAAACGAAAGCCTAGCCCCTCAATGCCGTCCTTCGCCGAGGCACCGAGGATGCTTAAGGGTTCCAGTCCATTGAAATACAGACCACCGAGTCCCATTCCCTGCATGGTAAGGACGATGTTATGGCCCATAAATGCAAGCTCCAGGCAATTTGTCTCATAGGTATCCCCCTGCAAATCCTGAAGCAGCAGTTTTTTCTTTCCATTCAAAAGTCCTGACTTAACAAAGGGTCTGAGATTTCCTGCGGTCTCCCCGGTATCATGATCAATAATCATCACACCATTGCTTATGGCGAGGGCTAGAATCCCAAGAAACTGCTCACTGACATCACCAATCGGCATAAACAGTGTGGACCCCGGGGCATTGGCCATCCAAAGATTCGGTGGCAGCATATGGGGCGGCGACGCCGGCAAATCCAACCGTCCTTCCTTAATTTTAATGGTCTGTTCCTGACAAAGAGCAAGGATCCGCTCAAAGGCATTTTCCTTTTGATTTAGTGCCAGCATCCACTCCGGAGGAATGTCCCGGGTTCTTGTAATATAAGAGCCGTTATCATCGGTAAAGAACAGCGCCGGGGTGCCGATGCCTGCTGCAGTAGGAATCGTCCGACCGGTAAACCGGAGGGTGAACTCCGCTTGAGCATCGGGTTTTGACGGTCCGAAGGGTACCCCGAAGTTCCATCCCGAAACTCCGGTTGCCGCTGCAATCAGAATCATTTGTTCCTCCGTCGAGAGCGGCACCGGTTTGGAACCCGATTTAAACTTTAGTGGCCCGGAAGGAATCTCCATCCCCAAACCGAACCGCCGGGAACGCCTTCCGAAAATAGCACTCATCAGGGGATACTGCATCAAATATTGAAGAGGCTGATCTTGTTTTTTCATGTTGGACATCCTTTCTATCTACTCAATAAAAAAACCTCGGCATATTACTCTACAAGGCTGTCTCTAAATTCATTATGTACTTATTTTCTTTTTTCACAGTCCATACTCGGACTCCAGGCTACCCTTATTCTTCTTATACCCGTCAACCTTTAATTAAAAGCAAAAAGGGGCAAAATCTGCCCCTTTTCATCGGTTTATAAAAGAAAATTATTATCTTCATTTGCCACTTCAATGGTTCTAATTTCATAGGAATTGAATCCAAAGATAATGAAGGGGTCTGCATCGCAGCCTGATAAAACTGTCCTATTCTGCGTATATCACTTAGATTAATTGTGCACTCTTTAATATTTCTGTCATCTTTTTCTTCTCTTCTTTCGTAGAGTTTAATAAGGGTTTTCTCGTCCTACCGCCTTCAAATCCCAGCAGATCGCAGGTATATTTAAGACCGGCCACCCCAAAGGTCTCCGTTACGGCTTTATTTAC
>SKOH01000137.1 GCA_007120165.1 Clostridiales bacterium | reverse complement strand
GAAAACTATAAGAAAACTTTAAAAAATACTTTGAAAAATACTTTGAAAAATACTTTAAGAAATACTATAAGAAATACTATAAGAAATGCTTCAGGGAATACTATTAAGAAGTACTTTAAAAAATACTTCAGGAAATATTTCAAAACACGATAAGAAATACTTTAGGAAATAGGTGAGACAATGAGACGACAAACGAAAAAGATCAAATGCGGGCATCTTCATATCGGTGGAGATGCCCCGATTTCCATTCAATCGATGACCACCACCGATACCCGGGACGCAGCCTCGACCGTCGCCCAGATTCATGCCCTGGAGGAAGCCGGATGCGATATCGTCCGGGTGGCGGTACCGGATATGGAAGCCGCCAGGGCCCTGGGGGCCATCAAAAAAGAAATTCATATTCCCCTGGTGGCGGATATTCATTTCGACTACCGTCTGGCCCTGGAGGCGATCGACCAGGGGGTTGATAAACTGCGCCTCAATCCCGGAAATATCGGAGACCGAAGCCGGGTGGAACAGGTGGTAACCAAGGCAAAGGAAAAAAACATTCCGATTCGCATCGGCGTCAATGCCGGTTCCATCAGTGACAGAATCATCGAAAAGCACGGCGGCATTACCGCCGACGCCATGGTGGACAGTGCCCTGGAACACATTCAGATCTTAGAGGATATGGACTTTCGGGACATTGTTGTATCATTAAAAGCCCATGATGTCAGCCTGACCCTGGAGGCCTACGAAAAGATCAGCGAACGGGTGAACTATCCCCTGCATCTCGGCATTACCGAAGCCGGCACCCGGTGGGCGGGAACGATTAAATCCTCTGTAGGCATCGGCGCCATGCTCCTTAAAGGCCTGGGCGATACCCTGCGGGTTTCCATCACCGGCGACCCGGTGGAAGAAATTGAAGTGGGCAGGGAAATTTTAAAGGCAACCGGCATTCGAAAGACCGGACTGACGTTAATATCCTGTCCCACCTGCGGACGGTGCAATATTGATTTAATCAATCTGGCCACCCGGGTGGAACAGGCGCTGAAAAAAGTGGAAAAACCCATTGAAGTGGCCATTATGGGCTGCGCCGTAAACGGACCCGGAGAAGCCAAAGGGGCGGATATCGGTATTGCCGGCGGAAAAGGCAGTGCCCTGCTCTTTCGAAAAGGAAAAATCATTCGTAAAATACCCGAAGAGGAAATCGAAGAGCAGCTGTTGGCGGAGATCGAAAAGCTTTAGAAATGCAGGAGGGTAAACATGGAGAGCTATACACTACAGGACTTCTTTGAAAAATTTCAGATAACCGGAGAGGCATCCTTTCAAAACTACCGGGTACAAAAAGTGGTGATGCATCGAAAACAGGGAAAACTGGATCTGCATTTACTCAGTGAGCGCATTGAACTGGAGGACAGTCTTTTTTTATACCTTCATCAATTAAAGGAAAAGCTGGCGCTGAAAAAAGATATCGACCTGCAGCTGGAATACGACGGAGAAAAAAAGGATTTTGAGAAAACCCTGAAGGAAAACGAACAGAATCTGTTTTTTATATTAAAAAGGAATCTTCCCTTCTGCAAGGATTTTTTAAAGCGGGAGGATCTGTCCTATTCCCTGAAGGGTCATCATGTAAGCATTAAAATTGAAGAGGCCTTAGTGGCGGATAAGGCGCGGCAGCGTAAGATCCACAAAAAAATCGAGGCTTTTTTCCAGGAGTCCTTTGCTACAAAAATCACCTGTGAAATTTTAGCGCCGAATAAGGCCTTTGATCTTTCCGATTACCATGAAACCTTAAAAGTGGAAGAGGAGAGTCTGGCCAAGGAGCTTGATGCCCAGGAGCCGCCAAAGCCTTTGAAAACCGGCGGTTCGGCCAAGAGCGGCGGAGCCCCTCGGGGCCCTGCGGGAAAAGGCGGCAATGTGGTGCTTGGAAAGTCCATTCCCCTTAATACCGAAATCCTTCAGCTCTCCGACATCCAGGAGCATCACGACAAGGTAACCATTGACGTGGAAGTGTTTGATTTTGAATACAAGGAACTTCGAAGCGGGAAAAAGGTCTATATTCTTCAAACCACGGACTACAGTAATTCCATTACGGTAAAATTCTTTGAAGGCAAGAAAATGCCGGTGCCCCCCGAGGAAATCATCAAAAAAGGTGACACCTTCTGGATTCGGGGAGACATTGTGTTTGATAAGTTTTTAAAGGAAAACATTTTAATGGCCTGGGACATCAACACCGTCAAAAAGATGGTAAAGGGGGACGACGCCCCCAAAAAGCGGGTGGAGCTTCATCTGCATACCCAGATGTCTTCCATGGACGGGATGACCAACATTTCAAGGATGATCAAACGGGCCAAGGAATGGGGACACAAAGCGATTGCCGTAACCGACCACGGGGTGCTCCAGGCCTTTCCCGAAGCCATGGGGGCCGCAGCGGAGCATGATATTAAAGTGATTTACGGGCTGGAAGGCTATGTGGTCAATGACAGTGAGCCCCTGGTCCAGGGACAGATGAGCCATAACTTTGATCAGGACTTTGTGGTGTTCGACTTGGAGACCACCGGTCTTTCCAGCAATAATGACGGCATTACCGAAGTGGCGGGAGTGAAAATCCGGGGCGGAGAGATCATCGATACCTACAGCACGCTGGTCAATCCGGAAAAAACCATTTCTCCGAAAATTACCGAAATCACCGGGATCACCAATGAAATGGTCCGCCATGAGCGAACCATCGATCAGGTACTGCCGGAGTTTTTGGCCTTTGCCGAAGGGTGCTGCCTGGTGGCCCATAATGCGGATTTTGATATGGGATTTGTCCGGGGGAAAGCGAAAAAGCTCGGCCTTTCGGTGGAAAACTCCGTGGCCGATACCTTAACCCTATCCCGGGTTTTGTTAAAGGACTTGAAACGCCATAAACTGAACTTAGTAGCAAAGCATCTGGACGTAGCCCTGGAAAATCATCACCGGGCCCTGGACGACGCTGAGGCTACCGGAAAGATTTTTATAAAACTGATGAACTTAATGAAGGAACAGGGGATTCAAACCCTGGGAGACATTAATGACCGCCTTGGGAAAAAGGTGGATTTTAAAAGGAGCCGTTCTTATCATATTATCATTCTTGCGAAAAATCTGGCGGGACTGAAGAATCTGTACCAGCTGGTCTCCGCCTCCCATATTGATTATTTTTATAAAAAGCCCCGAATACCCAAGAGCCTGATCCGCAAACACCGGGAGGGGCTGATCCTCGGTACCGCCTGCGAGGCCGGGGAGCTGTACCAGGCAATCCTTAAAAACGATCCTCCGGAAAAAGTTGCGGGAATTGTAAAGGAGTACGACTTCCTGGAAGTACAGCCCATTGAAAACAACCGGTTCTTAGTGGATAAAGGATTTTTACGGACCACGACGGATTTGGAAAATATCAACAAAAAAATCATCCACCTCGGAGAAAAGCATCAAAAACCGGTGGTGGCCACGGGGGATGTGCACTTTCTAAACAAAGAGGATGAGATCTACCGCCGGGTCTTAATGACCGGCCAGGGCTTCGATGATGCCGATAAACAGCCGCCCCTGCATTTTAAAACCACAACGGAAATGCTGTCGGACTTTTCCTATCTTTCCCGGGAAAAGGCGAGGGAGATTGTCATTGACAACCCCTCCATGATTGCCGACTCGGTGGAATCGATCAAACCGATCCCCGACGGAACCTTTCCCCCGGAGATTGAAGGCTCCGAGGAAAATCTTCGGCAGATGTGTCATAACAAAGCCAAACGGATCTATGGAGATCCGGTACCGGAGCTGGTCATCAAACGGCTGGATCAGGAGCTGAACTCCATTATCTCCAACGGCTATGCGGTGCTTTATGTAATTTCCCAAAAGCTGGTTACAAAATCCTTGGAAGACGGATACTTAGTAGGTTCCCGGGGGTCTGTGGGGTCCTCCTTTGCGGCAACCATGAGCGATATTACCGAAGTAAACCCGCTGCCCCCCCATTTTGTCTGCGGCAGCTGTCAGCATTCCGAGTTTTTCACCGACGGTTCCTACGCCTCGGGCTTCGACCTGCCGGATAAAACCTGTCCAAAGTGCGGAGCAGAACTGACAAAGGAAGGCCACGACATTCCCTTTGAAGTCTTTTTAGGGTTTGAGGGAGATAAAGAGCCGGATATTGACCTGAACTTCGCCGGGGAATACCAAAGCGTCGCCCATCAGTATACCGAAGAACTCTTTGGAAAAGGAAAGGTTTTTCGGGCCGGGACCATCGGTACCATTGCCGATAAAACCGCCTACGGATTCATACGAAAATACCTGGATGAAAAGCAGATCATCTCCAACCGGGCCGAAATCAACCGGCTGGTCAGCGGATGTACCGGGGTAAAGAGAACCTCCGGACAGCATCCCGGCGGGGTAATGATCGTGCCGAAGGATAAGGACATTCATGATTTCTGTCCGATCCAGTACCCGGCCAATGATTCGAAGTCCGGGATCATTACCACCCATTTCGATTACAACGCCATCAGCGGCCGCCTGTTAAAACTGGATATTCTGGGTCATGACGGTCCGACGGTTATTAAAATGCTCGAGGACTTAACCGGAACCGATGCGCTGAAATGGCCATTGGATGACGCCCGGGTCCTCAGTCTCTTTACCGGAACGAAGGAAATCGGTGTAAATCCCAAAGAGCTTGGCTGTCCCGTGGGGACTCTGGGAATTCCCGAGTTCGGAACGAAATTCGTACGCCAGATGCTCCTCGATACCAAACCCTCCACCTTCGGAGAACTGGTCAGAATCAGTGGACTGTCCCATGGGACTGACGTATGGCTCAACAATGCCCAGGATCTGGTTCGAAATAACGTCGTGGAACTGAAGGACGTAATCTCCACCCGGGATGACATTATGAACTACCTGATTTTAAAAGGCCTGCCGTCGAAACTTTCCTTTAAGATTATGGAAAAGGTACGTAAGGGTCGGGGCATTACCGATGAGGAAGAGGCCACTATGCGGGAAAATCAGGTGCCCGAGTGGTATATCGATTCCTGTAAAAAGATCAAGTACATGTTCCCGAAAGCCCATGCGGCGGCCTATGTAATGATGTCCTTTCGAATTGCCTGCTATAAGGTCTATCATCCGGAAGCCTTCTACGCCACGTACTTTACGACAAAAGCCGAAGATTTTGATGCGGGCCTGGTGGTAAAGGGTGTGGAGGCCATGAAGGAACGAATTAAGGAAATTGAAGCCCTGGGCAACGACGCCACGGCCAAGGAGAAAAACCTGCTGACGGTATTGGAGGTTTCTCTGGAGATGTACCTAAGAGGCATTGAACTGCTGCCGGTGGATCTTTACCAGTCCGATGCCGACCGCTTTCAAATCCGGGACGGAAAACTGCTGCCGCCGCTGAAATCCCTACAGGGGGTAGGCGAGAACGCAGCAAAAAACATTGTAGCGGGAAGAGATTTAGGGGAATTTTTATCGATTCAGGATCTGGTACAAAAGACCAAGGTATCCAAAACTGTTATCGTGGCCCTAAAGGAAAACCGATGCATACTGGACCTGCCTGAAACCAATCAATTATCCCTATTTTAACTTGTGCAATGATGGGTATTATGATATACTGATTGTAATCAGAGGACTTTACCGTGGAAGAGTGGGAGAAACATACCCACTCTTTCCTATTTATAAAAGCAGATAGCCCAAATTTTATATTTGGTGCTAGTCGCTTTCATTGTTTTCAGCAAGCAGATAGCCCAAATTT
>SKOH01000106.1 GCA_007120165.1 Clostridiales bacterium | reverse complement strand
CCGAAAGAGCGTTCCAATGAAAAGGTTACCTGGCTGAGTCCTGAACTGGTGGCGGAAATACAGTTCGCTGAATGGACCGGTAAAAAGCAGCTCCGCCAGGCAAGCTTCAAAGGCCTGCGGAGCGATAAGTCACCAAAGGAAGTGGCCGAGGAAGCGCCGGTTTCAAAGAAAAAGCGAAAGAGTACCAAGGTAAAGGGGATCAGAATCAGCAGCCCTGATAAGGAGATGTTTGAGGGCACCGGCATCACCAAAGAGGATGTAGCGCGGTACTATGAGGAAGTTTCCGAGCGGATGCTGCCCTACGCCGCCAATCGGCTTTTAAGTGTTCTTCGCTGTCCCGACGGCTTTCCCGGGGAATGCTTTTATCAAAGACATCCGGGAGAATCCATTAAAGGCCTGCAAAGCATGAAAATTAAAGAAAAAGATAATAAAAGTGCCCAGTATTTTTACCTTGAGGACGCCAAGGGCCTTCTTCGGTCGGTTCAAATGGGAACGCTGGAATTTCACCCCTGGGGCAGCCGGGTGGAAGACGTCGAATCTCCCGATATGATGGTGTTTGATCTGGACCCTGCGGAGGGTATGGAGCTGGAACAGGTGCGGGAAGGGGTACGGGATCTGAAGGAACTGCTGGACGAGCTTTCGTTAACCGCTTTTCTTAAGACCAGCGGGGGAAAGGGCTACCACGTGGTGGTTCCGGTGAAGCCTTCCGTGGACTGGAGTACGGTAAAGACCTTTGCAAAAAATGTGGCCCTGGCAATGGAGCAGCGTTGGCCGGACCGATATACCAGCAATATGAGAAAGGAAAAACGTAAAGGGAAAATTTTTATCGACTGGGTACGAAACGGCAGAAGCGCCACCAGTGTCGCTCCCTATTCCGTAAGGGCAAGAAAAGGGGCGCCGGTCTCCATGCCGATTGCCTGGGAGGAACTGGAGAGTGTAGCGCCCAATGGAATCGATATTTCTGCCGGGATGGAAAGACTGAAAAAAGAAGATCCATGGGTGAATTTCTACGAGGTGGAACAGAAATTAGTAAATCCTAAAGATCTTGATACAGAGTAGATCGGGGAAATGGATGAGATCATAAATTCGTGGAAGGCGGAGCTTATTTTGTCCTGGATTTTTTTGAAAATTGGATAAAACATGGTATAATTACAGGGTATATGCTATTCGCAACCTCTGTCATGCCAGGTTTCAGCAAATTTAAATTTTAGGAGGGCTTGATTTGAAAGACATGAGCCGCAGCAAAGAGTCACTGATCGAAGAGCTGAATCAGCTTAGAAAACGAAATTCTGAGTTGGAAATATCGGTAAAGGAAAAAATCAGTAGGGATTCATCGGAAGGCAAAACGGAGGGGATTTCCCTTCAGTCAATTGTGGACTCGCTGCCTGTGGGTTTATGGATTACCGATCAAAACGGTAACATACTGAAAATAAATCAAAATGCAAAGAAAATGTGGGAAGGGACGCCTTCGGAGGCTAAGGAGCCTTATGAATCAGATGGCGGGGCCTTCGCGCTCCTTTTTGATAAAATTTCAGCAAAAGACATGCCAATGGGTAAAGCCCTGAAAGGTGAGATAGTAAAGGAAGTTGCTGCAGATTATGAACGGCTGGACGGAACCCGGGCTACACAGCTTATTTCCACAAGTCCTCTTAGAAACGCTAAAGGGGAGATCATCGGCTGCTTAGGAATCGGACAGGACATTACAAAGCAGAAACGGACACAGCGTAAAATTCAGCAAAGTGAAGAGCGGTTTCGTTCGCTGGTGGTGGCCAGTTCCGATGTGGTCTACCGCATGAGCCCCGACTGGAGTGAAATGCTGCAGCTGCATGGCAAAGACTTCATTAAGGATACCCTCAATCCCGACGGAAAATGGGAAGATGCCTATATTTATCCCGATGATCAGCCCACCGTGATGCAGGCTATAGAAGAAGCCATACGAACCAAAAGCATCTTTGAACTGGAGCATCGTGTCCGCAGAGTAGACGGAAAAGTGGGCTGGACCCATTCCCGAGCGGTTCCGATCGTAGATGAACGGGACGAGATTATCGAATGGTTCGGAACGGCAAGGGATGTTACGATGCTTAAGAAAGCCCGAGAGCTGCAGGTCACTAATGAAGCTTTGAAGCAGAGTATTGAAATGAAAGATGAATTCCTTTCGCTGATATCCCATGAGTTCAGAACTCCGATTAACTTAATAAATACGGCAATCCAGGCGCTGAATGCAATTTATGCCGAAGAGATGACGGAGAACTTTAAAAAGTATATAGGAATCATCCGTCAGAACAATTTCAGACAGTTAAGACTGGTAAACAACCTGCTGGATATTACCCGGGCCCAGTCGGGAACCATTAAAGTCGATAAAAGAAATCTCGACCTCGTTTTTCTGTCCGAGCGCATTACCGAATCCGTAGAGCACTATGCTTCCCGGAAAGGAATCGAGCTTACCTTCGATTCCTCGGTCAAAGAAAAGGTGATCGGGATGGATGATGAGAAATATGAGAGAATTCTATTGAATCTGCTTTCCAATGCGATTAAGTTTACCACGGAGGGAAAGAAAATCTCCGTACTATTGACTACCGGTGCCGATCATGTATTTGTGGAAGTAAAGGACCAGGGAATCGGAATTCCCCAGGGTAAAAGAGAAGTGATTTTTAATAAATTCGGACAGGTGGACAGCTCGTTATCCCGACAGGCAGAAGGCACAGGCATCGGCTTGTCCCTGGTAAATAAATTTGTTAAAGCCTTGGAAGGAAGGATTTCTGTAGAAAGCGACGTAGGTCTGGGCAGCACCTTTACGGTTGTATTTCCTGATCAGCCGATTGACGAAGCCCGGGAGGAAATATCCATGTTCGATTTAATGGATAATAATCGGCTGGTGGAAAATATTAAAGTGGAGTTTTCTGATTTGTATCTGTAACATAAAAAAAGAGGTGGTGCCGCCTCTTTTTTTATATACGAAACTGTTGCCACAGGTTTTTCAGTGCAGAAAAACCTGTGGATTCTCTGCTGACATGCCGTAAAGGGGTTAAAATAAACACGGAGGGGGAAGGTTATGAAATCAGAAGAGCAGGGGATGAGAGAGCCGCAGCCGGATAAAAAATCCGCATCTTATAATGAGGCTAAGGTGCTGCTGGTCTTAATTGCGGCCGTGTTGATTGTAGTCATCGGCGGCACGGTGTTTTTGAATGCCGGAGGAGACAACGGTGCCCGGGAAGAGGCGATCCATGAGGCCTTTTTACATAGTAAAAGCCGGATGCTTCGTCAGGAGGATTCGTTATTGGCAGACGCGGTGGAGCTCCATGCTATGAAGGAAGTGCATCGGGGACGGGAGACCATCCATTATAAAGTGGAAATTTCAATGCCGGATCTGCAGCAGGTTTATGATACCTATTTTGAAGAAATGATTCGGCAAAAGGTCTGGACAGAAGAAGATATTTCCGAAAGTCTGCAGCGGATTTATCTGCAGGCGGTGGAGCGTGCGGAAAAAGCTGTCTATCCCTTGGAGGAGGAACTGCTGTTATCGAAGGAGGATCGGCGTTACCGAGTCCGAAATCCCGAGATCTTTCAAATGATCCTGCCGGAAAATCCCACTGAAGGGCTTGCCGGGGATTTTGTCCGAGTGATGGAGGTTATGAATCAGCCGCTGGAGTTGAAGCCGGAAGGGGCTGTGGAGCCTATTTGGAATGAAGTTATTACGAATCTTCTGGCTCAGGACTTTTTCAACCAGGTTACTTTCGGCTGGAACCGGGAAGGAACCCAGTATCATCTTACGGCCATCGTCAATGAAATCACCGAACTCTCCCAGGTGGGAAGTATTGAAGCGTTTCGGCCCTACCGGAGAAAAATTACCGACCATCCGTCTCTGGTGGAAACCATCGAACAGGTTTTGAAGGAAAAAATATCGGCGGAGCGAACTATCCGGACCCTGGAGCTTCGGGCTCTTAAGCGTCCCGGAGAAAAGGATTGGGGATATCGGCTGGTTACTCGGGGAGGAAGTGGAACTTATCTGCGAAATATGATGGAAGGGGCTCAAAATTTTTTCCAGCGGAATTATTTGAGTTTTCATCTGTTGGAAAATTTATACCGTACGGCATATCCCACCGATGAAGAGCCGTGGCCGAAACCGCTTTTTACGGGGGATTACCAGGAACCCCAGGTCATGGCAAGAATCACTACCGGGGAGGAACGGCGAAAGCTGATACTGGAAGGGAAAGAACTCTGGTACCGAATTTACGATTCGAAGACCCTGAAAGTACTGGAGGAGATCCTGATTGAGGAAGGGGTCAACCGGGAAGATGTCTTAACGGAAGAGGGGATGCCGAACTGGTGGAATGAGATTCGCAGTCAAAAGGACTATGATCTGATCTTTTACGGCGACGGGCGAAAGCACAGCTACCGGGTGAAGAGAACAGCAGAAGGACTGGGTAAAAGCAGACTTTCCCGGGCTTACGGGGATTTTTCCAGAGAAGAGTTTTATGAACTTCAGGGGCGTCTTTATCATATCGGTCACAGCGGACTTGGAAAGGATCAGACTGTTAAGGAGCTGCAGATTACCGATGCGGAAAAGGGAGAGATCGTCTATAGCCGGGATCAGGAGGCCCTCAAGGATGGATACGACTATCTTAACGGAACTTATTTTGTCAATGAACAGGAGAACCTGCTCCTGATCCATTACCGCGGAAGGGAGGATTTGTTAGCAAAGAAACTCGATCAAAACCTTCAGTTCTTTTACGGGACCGATCACGGACTTAACGTACATCCCGGGTTAAGCGAAGAAATTCAACAGGCGGGACGGATTAAAAACTATCAGATAGTGGATCAGAACCGGGTTTTCATTGAGAATTATCAAGAGGACCAGTGGGTAGTAGACTTTCGGAAAAAAACCCTGATTCCCGTGCCGCCATCGGAGTTTGATGCAGCCTATCGGCAAGCATTTCTACAAGAGCAGTTCCAGGACTTAGCAGAGGAACATCCGGAGATGCTCGGTGATATGTTAGACATGTATGGAGGTCACCACTACCGGTTTACCCCCCTGGGAGAGGATCTGTTTTTTGTGGAAGGCTTTTTCCCCGGAGATGGAGGGGCAATGATTTTTCAACGGGAGATCTGGGAAGTAAATGATAAAGTATCCGTCAAAGTGAGCCTAAGGATTGAATCCGATGAAGGTACCCTGCAGTACGCCTACCAGGACGGGATGCTGATCTGGTCCCGGGAAAATCAGCTGACGGTGCTGGAACCGGATCGCAGCAGGTTAAAAAATATTGCTGCTAAAGAAGAGCTGAGTCTGAAGGATTTAGACAGTCATCCGGCCTTTTCTGTATTGGACAGCTACCGGGTACCGGAGGAGTTAAGAAAAAAAACGGATTTATATCTGTATGGGAACTATCAATTCTTCACTCCAAACCTTCGCTACCGTTATGACCGGGAAAGGGGAAACCTGTATTACAGCAGGGAAGGCATAGCAGACCAGAGTTATACTACGGTGCTGATGCGGGAGGAAATGGAGCAACTGTTACCCCTGTGGGACTATCAGGAACTGCGCCTGGACTCAGATTTTAAAACCCTTTATTACCGGGATCACAACGGGACAAGAATCTACGACGTAAATGCGTTTCTGGAGAGTCTGGAAAAAGTCAGTAAAGACCAAAAGGATGAATAGCGCAATAAATTGAATCGATTTTTAATATTTTAAGCAGGCTGAAGCCGGCAAGCATATTTGGAGAAATGAGGAAAATTATTTTCCGTATTTTTTCCGATTTCTT
>SKOH01000140.1 GCA_007120165.1 Clostridiales bacterium | reverse complement strand
TTGGAAACTCCGGTCAATTCCCTGTGGCGATCATCATCAAAATGCTTCAGATCATACAGGAATAAATCAATAACTTCGCCGAGCTTTTGAAGCGCTTCCCATTTTCCATAACCGGAGGTATCCAACGCGGTATGTATCCCCTGCTGTTTACAGACTTTAGCGACCGCGTAGACAAACTCCCACTGCAGCAGCGGTTCCCCGCCGGAAAATGTAACCCCTCCGCCGGACTCATCAAAGAATACCGTATCCTTTACAATCTCGCCGAGCACCTCGGATACCGTCATTTCCTTTCCCAGGGTTTCCAAAGCCCCGGTGGGACAGTGCTCGCTCCGCTCTTTAAATTCTCCACATTCGCCGCAGAAAATACACCGATGCTTCGAAAAACTTTTTTGTTTGTCCCGACGGATGCTCTCGGGATTATGACACCAGAGACATGTTAGGGGACACCCTTTTAAAAACACCGTGGTTCGGATCCCCGGACCGTCATGAAGGGAGTAATGCTGGATATTCAGTACCATTCCTTTTTTCACCTAATCACCTCGATCGCTGAAAATTTCAATTCTTTTCTTAACCATTTCAATTATTATATCATAATTCTTAATAATCTGATATTTCAGGATCCATGAAATCCCTTTCTTTGGGTCCCTTGAGGGTCAAATCCGGGTATAAAAAAACTTAGAGAAAGCTCTCTAAGTTTTAATTTTTATAACCCAAGCAGCTGATCCGCTGCCCGCCCGCAATAGGTCCGCTACCCGCCGGCAATGGGATGGATGATTTTTACGTCATCCCCTTTTTGTACCCGGGTATTTCCGTAGTTTTCCTTTTCAATAAAGGTTCCATTTACCCGAATCAGCAAAATCGGATAGGTATAATTCAGGTCCGTGATCAGACTTTGAATCGTCATGCCTTCGTACCAGTCATGGTCCCTTCCGTTCATCTGGATCATTGTATCACCTCAAAATCCCGTTAATAAAATTTCTGTTCACCGGTTTATTATAACTCATTAATTATAACCCATATCAGGGGGAAGCCTCAACTTCCCCCTGATATTTTTTCTTTTGTACTTCTGTTATGATTTTAAAATATGGTTGGTACTTTATTTACGGTGTGCGTTGCTCCAAAAGAACAGTGTCCGTTGCTTTAAAAGCACCTGCCCTCTAACGGAAGTTCGGTTCGGTTATTTACTTAAAGTAGGGCTGTACCACTTCTAACACTTCCGGCAGGTCCATTCCGATATTTTGAAGATGTTCTACCTTTGGAATTCCCTCTACGGTCCATCCTCTTCGTTTGTATACGGTATCCCGAAGCTGAGCGAACTGGGATTCCCGGAAATCCCGGGTGATTTTCATTTTTTCCTCTAAGCTTTTGCCCTCAGGATCAATGCCGATATTTTCCTTCATCTGTTTATCATATCGGTCTTCCCGAGAGAGGAATTCTTCCTTCGTTACCGGACCCATGGATCGGTACGGTGCCCGGTCTCCTTCGATGCCTACTACCCCCAGGCGGATGTTGAACACCTTTTGGAAGTTATAGACTCTTTCCGACTGAAGAATCATTTCCTGCTTATCGATGTTGTTTCCGGTTACGGCATTGTAAAGATCCACATAGTTTTGCACATGTTCCGGAACCTTCGCCGCTTCCGGCCCTTCCACGGACCGGTTGCTGATGGGTTCTACGTCATTCCAGGGCAGTTTACAGAGTCCCTGCAGGCCGAACCAGGTTCTAAACATGGGGAAATAGTGCAGGGCTTCGGCTTTATCATCAAAGGACGGGATCTGATTGTTGACCATATCCATAAAAATCAGCCAGGCTTCATCATGCTGAGGCCCTTTATTAGTGAGGGCGTAGCCGCCCTGCTGGGCCAGGGATTCCTTAGAGACATACTGGGAATACTCCAGTCCCTTGGACTCCATGCCGATATCCAGCAGCAGGTTTTCATCAGCGCCGTATTCCCGGACAAAGAGTTTTCGCATTTCCCGAACCCCTTTACCGGCAATGACGCCGAAACCGTCGCCCCTCGCCATCTGGTGCAGAAGCTCCATGGCTGCCTCTTTGTTTCCAAAAGTCAATTCCAGACCCTGGGTTACTTCCTTGTCAATGACTCCCCGCTCGAAGCATTCCATTGCAAAGGCCGTCAGCGTTCCAAAGGAGATGGTATCAACCCCATAGGTATCACAGTAGAAATTGCATTCCAATACATAATCAATATCAAAAATACCACAGTTGCTTCCGACACCGGCAATGGTTTCGTACTCCGGACCGTCCACAACCACTTTCTGTCCTTTGTAGGGACCGGTTTGAAGTTCGTAGGCGGTTGCGGATTTTGCACAGGACATGGAACATCCGAACCAGCACCCGTCAGGCTCATCCTGCTGCAGCACTTTTTTCAATGCTGCCCGTCCCCCGGTTTTTGCAGCATCTTTATGGGATCCGTACTGGAAGTTGTTAACCGGCAGTAAATCATAATCGCTCATGGTCTCAAACAGGTTCGCCGTACCCACCTGTCTCATTTGGCACTGCTCGTCATCAAAATCGTGCACTTCCTTATGGAGTTTCATTCCCACCTGCTTGATTTTTTCCACATCCACCGGGGCGTTGCTGTCCCCTTTTACCCCTTTGTATTTTACAATCAGGGCTTTGATCTTTTTGTCTCTGAATACGGTGCCGATTCCGCCCCGACCCGCCTGCTTTAACCGCTGGGCTTTTTTCCGTTTATCATAAAAACTGAAGTTCAATAGTCCGATATAACTGTGCTCCGCCGCTTGACCGGAGGATACCACCGAAATATGTCGCTTGTCTTCTTCATCATCGGCATACATTTCTGTAAGTTCCTCTGCCAGAATATGGCTGTCCACAGTTTCCACCGGCGCTTCTTCAATGGAAATCGTCCCTTTGTTGCCGTCGATAAATACGACCACATCCTTTTCGGCTTTCCCCTGAATCTCCAGCGCATCAAAACCGGAAAACTTCATTAACGGACCGAAATGCCCGCCTACATTACTGTCTATTACCGTACCGGTAATCGGAGAAATACTGACCACTAAGGATTTTCCTGCCCCGGGATATTGGGTAATTCCCGCAATCGGTCCCGGAGAGATGACGATTTCATTTTCCGGATCGTTCCACTTTGTATCGGCATTCACGCCCTTCCACAGGTGCCACAGTCCGTAGCCCTTACCACCGATGAATTTTTCCTTTACCACCGCCGGGATATCCTTAAATTCCACTTGATTATCGGTCAGGTTGATATACAGGGTTTTATCGGTATACCCCTTTTGCACCTTCGTCGGCGTATATTCCAGGGTTTTTAATACCCTTCGGCTGCTTTTCATTTCATCTACCCGTTCCTTTGCTATTACCACAGACATCGTCTCATCTCCTTTTGCATTCTGGTATATTTAAAATGATTCCTAAACCCTTTCCACAATCTCAATGGCCTCCGTCGGACATTCCTTGGGACAGATGCCGCAGGCGATGCATTTGAAAGGTTCTAAGTGATCTTTATGCTCTCTCATGGAAAGATATGGACAGAACCCTACACACATTAAACACTCCACGCATTTACTGGAATCCAGGCGTACCACTCCCCGTTTGTCCCGGGTAAGGGCCAGTTCCGGGCAGACCTCCATACATTCTCCGCACTGATTACAGACATTAATCTTTTGTCCTTTTTCATCGAGTGCTTCGTTGATTTTGATTCTGGACTTACCACGGTCTTCGGACTTGAAATAGGTCTTTGCACAAATATCTTCACAGGCATGGCATTCGATACATTTCTCTTCGTATTTCTCCAGTTTCTTCATGTTCATCCTTCACCTCTTTTTTTATTATAGTATCATGACAATGCTCAGAGATCTTTTCGTTCTCTGAGCATTGTGAAATCCACTTGTTTACAGTATAACAAAGATTCTGTCAAATTTCACCGATTATTATTTGATTTTTACAAATTCTTTATCTTTTCGCCGCTTCTTCATTTTCCATGGCTTCGAGAATCTTGCCCATTTCCACGGACCGGACCACCGGCCGGTAGGTGCCCGGTTTGAGGGTGGAAGGGTCTTTTCCGGTAATGCTTGCAATTTCCCGAATAACCACCTGACTGCAGGTTCTTCCCTGGCAGGGGCCCATGCCGATTCGGCTGATCTTTTTGATTTCGTTAACGGTGGTATGTCCTGAATGAATCAGATCCCGAACCTCTTTTAATGTGACATCGGAACAGCGGCAGACGATTTCGTCCCGGGACCGGTCCCGTTCCTTCGGCACTTTAATGGAACGTATTTCCTTTACTTTATCTTTGCTGACGGCAATGGAAATGACCGGTGTCTTATCAAAGCCTTTGGGATTTTGAACGTTGACAACTTCCACCTCTTCCACTTCTTCTCCCCCGTGGCTAAGGCCCGTTACCCGGTCCCCTTTCCTTGGCAGCGGTAAAAACTCATAGGGTATTTTCAGCAGGGCTTTATCCTCCGAGTAAGTCATATCCACGACGGTAATCGCAAGACCCGGACATTTGCTGACACAAAGGGTACATCCGTTACAGTTCTCATGATCCACATTGGGAAGGTCGTTGATGTCTTCGAAAATCTTAATCCCGTCCCTATTGCAGGCGGTAAAGCACGGGTTGCAGGGGATCTTTTGAAAACATTCCACCACCACAAAGGGCCCTTTTTTCATCCGTTCCTCTGACGGAAAGGCACTGTCGATTTGTTCTTTGGTTGGTATACCGGTTTTTTCTAACATGCTTTCTCCTCCTTTATGAGACTTTCTCGGGACTTTTTTCGTTTTCTCGGATTAAGGCCTTGGCCAGTCCCTGGCGTATTTTTTCCCCAACGGGACCGGATCGAAGATTATCCAGCTGATTGAGATAGTCTTTTTCCAGTTCTTCATTAATATCAATATCGTATCCTAAATAAGAGGCAGCTGAGAGTCCCGCAAGACTTCCCTCCACCATGGCACTGCTGGCTTCCTCCACTCCGGCCACATCTCCGGCGACAAAGATTCCCTCGACGGAAGTCTGCAGTTTTTCATTCCGACTGGGGACAAAACCTCCCAGCTCCCCCACAAATTCCATTTCACAGCCGATCTGCCAAAGCAGTTCCGATAAGGGCGTCAGCCCGACAGAAATACACATTACATCCACATCCAACGTTTTCTCGCTTCCGGGCACCGGCTGCCACTTCTCGTCCAGCTCCCAGATTACCGCCGCCTCCAGCGCATCTTTTCCGATGGCTTCTTTTACCGTGTGGCGGGTTAAAATAGGAATGCCCATTCGCCGAATCTTCGAGGCATGGACCAGATATCCGCCGATGGTCGGCGACGCATCCACAATGGCCTTTACTTCAACCCCGGCCTGCATCAGCTGATAACTGACAATCAGACCGATATTTCCCGCCCCTACCATCAACACTTTATTGCCCGGTTTTACTCCATAGACATTCATCAGGGTTTGCACCGCCCCGGCTCCGTACACTCCGGGTAAATCATTGTTGGGAAATACCAGGGTTTTCTCACTGGCGCCGGTGGTAATAATCACAGCTTTGGGATTTACCTTGATATAGTTTCTATCCTGCAGTACGGTCACCACACGGTCTTCATACAGCCCCAGGACCGTGGTGTTTCTCATCACTTCAAGATTGGGATAATCTTCCACTTTTTGCAGCAGTAATTTTCCGATATCCACCCCTCGTACCGAGGCGTGCTGTTTTTCCGATCCGAAAAACATGTGGGTCTGTTTGACCAGCTGACCTCCCAGCCACTCGTCCCGTTCCGCAAGCAGCACCTTGACGCCGGCCTCCGCAGCGCTGATGGCCGCACAAATTCCTGCCGGACCTCCGCCGAT
>SKOH01000012.1 GCA_007120165.1 Clostridiales bacterium | reverse complement strand
TGTATATTATTATCCGCAATTATATTTCAAAGGGAGCAGCGTTTTAGACAAAGAAAAATACTAAAAAAAACTTAATAAAGAAGGAGAATAAGTATGGCTCATGTAGAGGTAAAGAATTTATATAAAATCTTTGGACCGAATCCAAAGAAAGCCTTGGAAATGTCGAAAGAAGGACTGTCCAAGGATGAAATACTGGAAAAGACAGGAAATACCATTGGTGTAAACAATGCTTCCTTAGCCATTGAAAAGGGAGAGACCTTTGTGGTCATGGGG
Organism: Clostridiales bacterium; assembly: GCA_007120165.1. Classification (GTDB taxonomy): domain Bacteria; phylum Bacillota; class Clostridia; order Peptostreptococcales; family T1SED10-28; genus Isachenkonia. Next base: position 18,404 of record SKOH01000012.1, on the reverse strand, counting down.
CTATCAGGAAGTGGGAAATCTACTTTGATCCGCTGTTTGAACCGATTAATTGAACCCTCCTTTGGGGAAGTTTACGTGGACGGAGAGGAAATAACAAAGGTGGATCCCCAAAAGCTGCGGGAAATTCGAAGAAAGAAAATGGGCATGGTCTTTCAGAACTTTGGACTCTTTCCCCATCGAACAGTCTGTGCCAATGTGGAGTACGGCTTAGAGGTTCAGGGGGTTGAGCCAAATGAACGAAGAGAAAAAGCCTATGAAGCCCTGGAACTGGTAGGACTGAAAGGTTATGAAGAGAGTAAGCCCGACCAGCTCAGTGGTGGGATGCAACAACGGGTAGGTCTTGCCCGGGCCTTGGCAACGGACCCTGAGATTCTATTAATGGATGAGGCTTTTTCCGCGTTGGACCCGCTTATTCGTAAAGACATGCAGGATGAACTGTTAATGTTACAGGATAAAATGCATAAAACTATTATTTTTATTACCCATGATTTGGATGAAGCCTTAAAGATCGGGGACCGGATTGCAGTAATGAAGGACGGTGAAGTCGTACAGGTGGGCACTCCTGAGGGAATATTAACCGAACCCGCCAATGACTATGTTCGGGATTTTGTTGAGAATGTGGATCGTTCCAAGGTTATTAAAGCGGAATCGATTATGAGGAAAGCCGATGCGGTGGTAGACACCAAAGATGGTCCTAAATCCGCCGTTCGGAAAATGAAAAACTTAAACATCTCCAGCATTTTTGTTACGGACAAATCCCGGAAACTAAAAGGGATCGTTGATATCGAAGACGCCATGAGGCTTGCGGACAAAGGGGAAAAATCCATTGAAAGCGCAATTCATCAAAATTATCCCACGGCGAGTCCGGAAGAATTAATAATTGAGCTGCTTCCCAGAGCAACCGATGCCAGATATCCTATTGCAGTGGTGGACGAAGAAAATCGATTTCTTGGAATTATTGTGCGGGTTGCAGTGATTTCAGGCATCATGGGGGAAGGAGGTAATGGAAATGTTTAATTTTCCAATTGGTGATTTATTCGATACCCTTGTACGTTTTTTAAGGGATAATCTGGGACCTCTCTTTGACGGGATCCGGTGGGTCTTGGGAAATCTTATTGACGGCTTTGAATTTGTTATCGGCTTTGCACCGGCCGTTGTGACCATTGTAATATTCGCACTCCTTGCCTGGAAAGCTGCCGGTAAGGGCATTGGGCTCTTCACATTAATCGGCCTGATATTAATTGATGCGATGGGACTTTGGACGAATGCTGTAGAGACACTTTCCTTAGTATTGGTTTCCGCATTGATCGCCTTACTTATCGGAATTCCGTTAGGAATTGCGGCTTCCAGAAGCCAGAAAGCCGATAATATGATTCGTCCGGTGCTGGACTTCATGCAGACAATGCCGGCCTTTGTATACTTGATCCCGGCAGTATTCTTCTTTGGGCTGGGAAAAGTTCCGGGTGCTGTGGCTACGATTATTTTTTCAATGCCCCCGGTAGTAAGACTGACGAACCTTGGAATAAGACAAGTCCCGGTAAATGTGGAAGAGGCGGGAAGGTCCTTTGGCTCTACCCCAAAGCAGATGCTTTTTAAGATTCAACTGCCCATAGCCCTGCCCACTATACTTGCAGGAGTGAACCAGACGATAATGCTTGCGCTCTCCATGGTGGTAATATCCGCAATGATCGGAGCTCAGGGATTAGGAAGTCCCGTATATTCAGGGATTCAGAATTTACGTATTGGACAAGGGTTTGAAGGGGGTTTAGCTGTGGTTATTCTTGCTATGATTTTAGACCGGGTAACCCAGGCTCTTGGAGATTCCAGTTCAAAATAAATTATTAAAAAATAGGAGGAGTGATCGTTATGAAAAAGAAAATCACGATAATTACATTAGTGGCTGTTCTAGCTCTTGCCATGTTTGCTTTTACCGCATGCGATGATAATGGTAATGGCGGCGAGAATGTACAGCTCGGATATGTTAACTGGGCAGAAGGTGTAGCCATGAACTATTTGGTCCATGCTATTTTAGAAGATGAAATGGGATACAATGTGGATTCCACCATGGCCGATGTAGGACCGATCTTTTCATCCCTAGCCACCGGAGACTATGATGCCTTTGTAGATGCATGGTTACCGGTAACCCATGAAGAGTACATGGAGGAGTTTGGGGAAGATGTGGCGGACCTTGGATACAACTTTGAAGGCGCACGAATCGGATTGGTAGTACCTGCTTATGTGGATATTGACAGTATTGAAGAAATGAATGATGCAGCGGATCAGTTTGATTCTGAAATTATCGGAATCGGCCCCGGAGCTGGAATTATGACTGCTACCGGAAATGCCATTGACACTTATGGACTGGACTATACATTAATAGAGTCCTCTGACCCGGTAATGGCTGCGACGCTTAGTGAAGCCATTGAAAATGAAGAATGGGTAGTTGTAACGGGATGGGAACCCCACTGGAAATTTGCAGAGTGGGACTTAAAATTCTTAGACGACCCTGAAGGGGTATACGGTGCGGTTGAAAATGTTCATACCGTTGCAAGACAAGACCTGGCGGATGATATGCCGGAAGTAGCGGAATTTCTGGAAAACTTCTATATGGACAGCGAACAGCTCGGAGATCTTATGGGAGCTATTGAAGAGCAGCAGGATGACATGGACGTATTGGATATCGCCAGAGAATGGATGGAAGACAATCGGGACCTGGTAGAAAGCTGGTTACCGGAAGAATAGATTTCTTCTCTGAGCAACAAACAAATATTTAATCGGATAGTAATAGATTTTAGGCCTAAAAGAACTAAGAGATTTCTCTTAGTTCTTTTTTTATTAGTAATTTCAAAACTATTCTAGCATCAATTACTATTTCAAATTAAATACTTTTACTGATTTTGATTAAATGTCGGCATAGGAGGACAAAATCACCAGTACACTGCCCGGGGGTCAAATACATTAATGGTATTCAAACTTACCATTTTAGTAGCGTTGATATATTTTCTATGATAATATTTTATTATAAGCAGATAATACTTATTAAAGGGGTTTTTTATCCAATGTAAATCCCACTTAAGGAGATGCCATTATGAGAAAAGAAGAAGAAAAAGAAAAAGATATACAAAGAGCGGTACGGGAAAGCTACGGAAAAATCGCGAAAAACAAAAATCAGGATACAAATTGTTGTGGAGGCGCATCAAATTGCCCTGAAGAATTATCAAGCAGCATAGGCTATTCCCCGGAAGACGTCTCAAATAGCCCTGATGGGGCCAATATGGGGTTGGGATGTGGAAATCCCCTGCTGTGGGCAGAAATCCAAGAAGGAGAAACAGTGATTGATCTGGGTAGCGGTGCGGGCTTTGACAGTTTTCTGGCATCGAATAAAGTAGGCTCAAAGGGTATGGTAATTGGCGTGGATATCACACCGGAGATGGTGTCGAAATCCAGGACACTATCGAGGGAACAAAGATATGAAAATTTGGATTTCAGACTGGGAGAAATTGAAAACCTACCAATTCCTGACAACACAGCGGACGTTATTATTTCCAACTGCGTAATTAATTTATCCCCCCAGAAACAAAAGGTATACAAGGAAGCTTACCGGGTATTAAAAGAAGGGGGCAGACTTGCCATCGCGGACGTAGTTTTAGTAAAAGAGCCCACCGAGGCGATGAAACAGGATGAAAGACTGTACTGCGGCTGAGTGACAGGAGCCTCTTCAGTTGAAGAGTTGAAAATGCTTTTGGAAAATGCGGGATTCAGCAATATCATTATAGAAACCAAGGAAGTATCAGCGGAATATCAGCAGCAATGGTCGGAGAATGTTGGAGTGGAGGAATATATTAAATCCGCCTCAATCAAAGCAAAAAAATAAATGTAAAACAGGGTTCTGACGGAGCATATAAGGAACCGGCTTAGGGCTGGTTCTTTTCTTTAGTTTTCTATGATAAAATAAAGAAGAAGTGATTTAGCGAAACAAAATCAAGTACGGAGGAGGAGAAGGCGTGACTAGTAAGGATATTTTAGTTTGTGTCACCCGACAAAAGACCTGCGAGAGGCTGATCAAAGAAGGAGCCCGGTTAACTGCCGGGGAGGATGAGCTATATGTGGTGAATGTGTCCCCTAACGGTTGGAGCCTTTTAGGGGAACAATACGACGGAGTGGATAAGGCTGCGGAGGCCTTGGAGTATCTGTTTGAAATTTCAAAGAATTATGGAGCTCATATGACCGTTCTTCATTCAGAAGACGTGGTCAAAGCCTTAGTGGAATTTATAGATAAAAGGGAGATTTCCCTAGTGATTTTAGGGGATTCCAAAGAAGTGAATCATGCCAACATTATGGCAAAAAAAATCAAAGGGAAAGTGCGTCATAACCTGGAAGTACGGATCCTGCCTACGGAGGATTAGAACCGGTACTTTTCGGATCCCATAAAACAGAAAGAGTGGTAATCAATGAGCGTGTTTCGAAAATACTCAACATATCTGCAGGAAAAATACGGTGAAAAAGTGTACAAACTCTCGATCAATTTGCCCCTAACCTGCCCAAATCGGAATCAGGATAACCTAGGGGGATGCACTTTTTGTGCTGATGTAGGCACTGGATTCAGCAGTGCTCCCAGTATCGATGTCAAAAAGCAGTTGGAAGAGCGTAAGGATATTATAAAAAAGCGATACAATGCCGATAAATATATCGCATACTTTCAAAACTACACCAATACCTATATGCCCTTAGAGACTTTTAAAAAATATATCCTCAGTGCCGTAGTTCCCGATGTAGTGGAGATCGACATTTCCACAAGACCGGATTGTATTACCGATGAACAGTTGGCTTTTTTAGCGGAAGTAAAAAAAGAACGTAACATTGACGTTACTTTGGAATTAGGGCTTCAAACCGTTAATTACAAGACCTTGGATAGGATCCGCCGTGGGCACGGTTTGGCGGAATTTATTGATGGTATAATGAGAATAAAAAAATATGGTTTTGAAGTATGTGTCCATTTAATTCTAAATCTGCCCTGGGATGATGATCGGGATGTTATTGAAAATGCCAAAGTCCTGTCTGCCTTAAAGGTCGAACAGGTAAAGCTGCATGCCCTTTATGTAATGGATCATACCGTAATGGGAGATCAATATAAAAATGGCGAGTTTGAGATCTGCAGTGCGGAAGAATATCAGGAAAAAGTAATCACCTTTCTTCGTCATCTGGACCCGGAAATTGTGGTGCAGCGTCTACTCGGCAGAGCCCCCAGAGAAAACTCCCTTTTTGTGAACTGGAATCAAAGCTGGTGGAAAATTCGGGACAGCATAGAGGATACCATGGAAAAAAGAAGGGTAGTCCAGGGAGACCTTTGCAATTACCTTGGAGGCAAAGCCTACGAACAGGAAATGAAAAAACAAAAATAAATTTTAAATTTATTTTTGTTTTTAGCAGGAGAAATTTCAGAAAATATCGAATACTATATAATATTAGGGTATATATAGCATGAAAATATTTTCAGACTATACTAAGGAGGTAATCATATGAATGAAATAATCTTGGGTGAGCAGGGCAGTGGTAAAACGAAGAAGCTGGTGGCCATGGCCAACAAAGCACTAGATACCAGTAAAGGCCACAATATCTTTATCGATTTTGACAACAGCAATATGTTTCAGGTGGATTATCGGATACGCTTTATCGGTGTTCGGGATTACCAGATTCAAACAGAAGAGCAGTTAGTCGGATTTATTAGCGGCGTGGTGGCATCAAATTATGATATCGAACGAATCTTTATTGATAATTTATATCGAATTACCGGAAAAAACACCGAGGAATTGGAAAAGTTTTTTGATAAAATGATGGATTTGGAACTGAAGTACAATGTGAGTTTTGTGGTAGCAATCAACGGAACAAAGGAAACCATTCCTGAATTTTTAAACCCGTTTAAAATTCAAGAAACTAAATAAGAATATAAGACTGAACAGTCTAAGAATAAAAAATAGGGGGAAGCCCCTATTTTTGTTTTTTTGCAGATTTCAATGTATTTCCTATATTTTTGTTACAGATCCGTTTTTCGTGGTAAAGATATAGTAGAGAACGTTTCAGAGGAGGGAAAGGATGGAAGTGCTACATGCAGTCAATCCCGTTACAGGAGAGGTTATTGAAGAACTTCGGCGGAATAATCCCGAGGAAGTATCCACTGCGGTAATCAACAGTCGAAGAAGCTTTGAAAATTGGAGCACCTTGTCCGTCGAGATACGGGTCAAGTACTTAAAAGCGATACGCAGTAATATTATGAGCAATTTAGATGAGTACGCCCTGATTATTTCGAAGGATACGGGCAAGGTATTAACGGAGTCTTTAATGAGCGATATTTTACCGACTTTGGATTTTATCCGTTATTATGAAAAAAATACCGAAAAGTTTTTAAAATCCAAAAAAAGGAATACCCCGCTTTCTTTCCAGGGAGGAAAGTCTTTTATTACCTATCAACCTTTAGGGGTAATTGGAATAATCGCTCCCTGGAACTTTCCCTTTCAGCTTTCCATGATCCCCGTTATAACCGCTTTAGCAGCGGGAAATACGGTGGTAATTAAACCTTCTAATGAAACTCCCACCATTGGGGCACTGATCGAACGCATAATCATTGAATCGGGGCTTCCGGAAGGGGTAGTGCAGGTAGTACAGGGAGGCAGGGAAGTGGTATCCGCATTAATTGATGCAAAACCGAATAAAATTTTTTTCACCGGAAGCGTAGCTACGGGTAGAAAAATAATGGAACAGGCCTCGAAGCATCTGATTCCCGTGGAGTTGGAACTCGGCGGGAAGGACCCGATGATTGTTTTGGAAGATGCTAATATTGATCGGGCGGTGGAAGGAGCTTTGTATGGCGCTTTTGCAAATTCTGGACAGGTTTGTGTTTCCGTTGAACGCCTCTATCTACAAGAAAATATAGCAGAAGAATTCATAAGGAAACTTACTGAGAGGGTCAAGCAGTTAAATATCGGCTCTGGAAAAAATAACGATATTGGTGCGATGACCACTTCTGACCAAATTGAACATGTGAAAAATCAAATCAATGCCGCCGTAAAAATGGGGGCAAAACTCATAACCCCGTTAAAGATTGAAAATAACTTCATTCATCCCGTGGTATTATCGAATGTCAATCATCAGATGGAAATTATGACCGAAGAAACCTTCGGTCCGGTACTGCCGATTATGACATTTGATCGTATAGAAGAAGCTCTTCGTCTGGCCAATGATTCTGATTATGGATTGAATGCCAGTATCTGGACGAAGGATACAGCTAGGGGTGAAAAAATTGCCACTAAGCTGGTTACCGGAAATGTAATGCTGAATGACGTGCTCAGGAATGTGGGTAATCCGGATCTCCCCTATGGAGGCTACAAGGATAGCGGAGTCGGAAAGTACCACGGTCCGGAAGGTCTTTATAGTTTTTCTCGGGAAACCTCGGTAATGGTTAATAAAGGGAAAAGCAATCGGGAAGCGAACTGGTTTCCTTATTCTACTAAAAAGTATGAAGGGCTAACCGAACTCCTTAAAACCCTTAATGAAGATAAAAGTTTGCTTCGAAAGGGAGGTGCGCTGCTAAAGATCGCAAAGAAACTTAAAGAGATTGACTAGGAATTTAGAAAAAGAATGGATACTTATCGAAAATCTCTTTGAATAGTATGGCAGAAACTGATAAAGTATATTATAATAACTAAGGATTCTTAAAAACCATTTTTTTAGGAGGAGATTTTATGAAAACGAAAATCGGAATTAACGGATTTGGAAGAATTGGTAAAGCGGTATTAAAGGCATCTTTAGAACAGGAATTTGACGTAGAAGTGGTGGCAATAAACAGCACAAGCGGCCCGGAAAAACACAGTCATATTTTTCAGTATGACTCAATTTACGGAATCTTTCCGGAAGAAGTAACGGCAACGGAAGATGCTTTATTTATTGGAGATAAAGAAATTAAATTTACAGCTCATCGGGACCCGGCAGAAATTCCTTGGAAGGACTTAGGTGTTGAAATCGTTATCGAATCTACTGGAGTATTTCTAACCGAAGAATTGGCTCAAAAGCATATTGATGCAGGAGCAAAAAAAGTAATTCTTTCTGCACCGGCGAAAACAGGCGATGTTTTAACGGTGGTTATGGGTGTTAATGAAGAAATGTTTGATAAGGATAAGCATAAGATTGTCTCCAATGCTTCCTGCACCACAAACTGCTTAGCACCGGTGGCTAAGGTGCTTGAAGATGAGTTTGGGATTGAAGAAGGATTAATGACCACGGTACATGCTTTTACCAATGATCAGAACATCCTGGACAATCCCCATAAGGACTTACGAAGAGCCAGAGCTGCAAATGAGTCTATCATCCCTACCACAACAGGAGCTGCAAAAGCCGTAACCAAAGCTATTCCTTCATTGGAAGGAAAACTTGACGGCATGGCTATGCGGGTGCCGGTACCGGTAGGTTCAGTAATAGATCTTGTGGTTCGATTGAAAAAAGATGTCACCGTTGATGAAATCAACAAAGCGTTTAAAAATGCTTCTGAAGGCAGAATGAAAGGGTTTCTGGGAGTTTCCGATAAACCATTGGTCTCCATTGATTATAAAAAGAATGAATTATCATCCATTGTCGATACCCTCTCCACTATGAAAGTCGGAAAGAATCTTTATAAGGTCATCTCCTGGTACGATAACGAATGGGGTTATTCCTCCCGGATTTTAGACCTGGCCGACTACATTGCCAAACAATAAAAATCATTTTTAAGGGATACCCTAGGGTTTATACTATCCTTATTTAAATCAATACCGATAACCGAGAGCAAAACATGTAAATTCAATCATTTAAAAAGGAATGTAAAGAAGACCGGATTTGTTATTCCGGTCTTCTTTACGGGATTATTAGTTTAAAGTTTTTTCGAATAATGATATAATATTGTCGTTATCAAGAAAATCCGATAAAGTATAATGGGGTGGAGTTATGAAATCAATGGATTGGGAGCGGTTTTTAATTCCTTACGAGAATGCGGTAGAAGAATTGAAAGTCAAATTCAAAAGTATCCGGAATGAACTGATCACGATGGGGGAATATTCTCCGATCGAATTTGTTACAGGGAGAGTTAAGAAGATTTCAAGTATTTTAGAGAAAGCCAAACGGTTGGAAGTGGATATTGAAAACATCGATAAGGAAATTGAAGATATCGCAGGCGTTCGGATTATGTGTCAATTTGTAGAGGATATTTATACCGTAGTGGACTATATTAGTGAACGGGATGGAAAAGACCTGAAAGTCGTAGGGGTAAAGGACTATATTACCAATTATAAAGACAGCGGCTATCGAAGTTATCACGTAATCATTGAATATCCCATACAAACCGCCTTTGGACATAAAACCATCTTAGCGGAACTGCAGATTCGTACGTTGGCCATGAACTTTTGGGCCACCATAGAGCATAGTTTAAAATATAAATATAAAAGACAAATACCCGAACCGATCCAGTTGCGATTGAAAAATTCCGCTGATGCAGCCTTTCGGTTGGATCAGGAGATGTCACAGATACGCCATGAAGTACGTCAGGCTCAAAAGATGTTCGAGATACGTTCAAGTACCGTATCAAACATTTTGCATAGTATCGATCGTCTAGAGTCGGCAGGTCTATATAAGGAAGCGGATAAATTTCAGGAACGGTTCAACAAATTATGGGATAAAGTGGAAATGGCGGGCCTGAAGGAGCTGTCGAAGGAAATTGAGGAGTTTATGGCTCGATACCAAGCCTATGATTAAGTCATTATAGATAAGATTTATAAATAAGTTTTCGAAAAAGGAGTTATTATGAGTATTTACGCAATTGGGGATCTTCATTTAAGTGAAGACGGATCCAAACCCATGGATGTTTTCGGGGATCAGTGGAAGGACCATAAAAAACAAATAGAAGAAAACTGGCTAAAAAAAGTCACCGAAGTCGATGCAGTATTAATTCCCGGTGATCTTTCCTGGGCGATGAAGTTTTCCGAGGCGGAAGGGGATTTATCCTGGCTGGAGAGTCTTCCGGGAAAGAAGTTTATTATCCGCGGCAATCATGATTATTGGTGGAGTTCCATTAATAAAATGAACCGTCGTTATGAACGTTTGTTTTTTATTCAGAACAACGGATTTTTATTTCAAGACGCGATTATTGCAGGGACCCGGGGATGGCTCTCTCCCAATGACCGATCCTTTACGGATCAGGATCAAAAGATTTATTTAAGGGAGATTGAACGGTTAAAACGTTCGTTATCCGAGGCCCTTAAACTTAGAACAAACCCGGAGCAAAAAGTGATTGCTATGCTCCATTATCCACCGACCAATGACCAGCAGGAGCCCTCTTTGTTTACGGAAGTGTTGGAAGAATATAATGTCGATTATGTAGTCTACGGTCATTTGCACGGAGAAGAATCCTTTAATGCTTCTTATAAGGGGAAGGTAAAGGGCAGGGAGTACATCTTAGCATCCAGTGATTACATAAATTTCGATCCGGTATTAATTATAAAGTAAGGTCTCCGAGACGATTCGGAGACCTTACTTTCTTTTACGCCAATAACTATGAACAACTCGATGATTCGAGTTTACTCCTAGATTTGGTTGCTGCTTCCCAGCACATTTTTTATCTTGTGTTTCACCATTTTTTCAATGGCAGTTCGTCCTTCCCCGAGGTACTTTCTCGGATCGAAATTGCCGGGATTTTCATCGAGGTTTTGACGAATGGCCGCCGTCATGGCAAGACGAAGATCCGTATCGATATTTACTTTGCAAACGCCGTACTTTGCCGCTTCTTTAATCATTTCTTCCGGTACTCCTTGGGCTCCGGGAATGTCCCCGCCGTATTTGTTACAAGCCTCCACAAACTCCTGAAGAACGGTACTGGCACCATGAAGTACCAGAGGGAAACCCGGTAACAGTTCAGAGATTTTTTTCAGTCTTTCAAAATCCAGTTCCGGCTTGCCTTTAAATTTATAAGCTCCGTGACTGGTGCCAATGGCAATTGCCAGGGAATCCACTCCGGTTTTTTCAACAAATTCCTTCGCTTCATCGGGGTTGGTAAAAGTAGCGTCTTTGGCATCTACGGAGATGTTATCCTCAATCCCTGCAAGTTTGCCAAGCTCTGCTTCTACTACTACGCCTCGGGGATGCGCATAATCCACAACTTTTTTTGTAAGGGCAATATTTTCTTCAAAGGGCAGGTGAGAAGCATCAATCATAACGGATGTGAAACCATCATCAATACACTGCTTGCAGATTTCAAAATCCTCTCCATGATCCAGGTGAAGTACAATCGGCAGGTCCGTGTCTTCCACCGCAGCTTCCACTAACTTTTTTAAGTATATGGGATTCGCATATTTTCTGGCACCGGCTGAAACCTGTAGTATCAACGGTGACTTTTCTTTCTTTGCCGCAGAGACGATTCCTTGAATGATTTCCATGTTGTTTACATTAAAAGCGCCTACGGCATATCCTTTTTCGTAAGCCTGTTTAAATAATTCTTTACTGGTGACTAATGGCATGTATAACCCTCCTAATAATATTTTTTCACTCCTATTAGTATACCAGAATTTCATTAAAAAAGAAGAATAAAGCCGGAGTCAAAGAAGGGTATTTTAATTAAATTTTTCATTTTACTAGGAATTTCAGGGGAAATAGAGTAAAATGATGATAGAGTGGGAAAAGCAACTAAAGAGATTTGAGGTGAAAGTTGAATGAAGACCCATCTGCCAAACGTACTGACTTTTGGGAATCTTACCCTGGGAATTCTGGCGATTTTAAGTGTATTTCCGGAGGAATATACACTATCTTCCATGTTGATTATATTAGCCGCATTTATGGACCGGTTTGACGGACAACTGGCAAGAAAATTGGATGTGGAAAGTGAAATCGGAAAGCAATTGGACTCCTTAAGCGATTTAATTTCCTTTGGAGTGGCACCGGCGATTTTAATATGGAGTTATAGTCTTCAAACCTTCGGGTTTATCGGAATTATTATTATTGTTTTATTTGCCGTCAGCGGGGCTTATCGGCTGGCAAAGTTTAATGTTACGGATTTTACGGGGATATTCAGCGGCATCCCCATCACATTAGCAGGAGGATTTGTGGCACTCCTAACACTGTATTCCATTAATTATTATATACATGATGTAGTGCTGCTCATAATCGTACCGCTGCTGTCCTATTCTATGATCAGTAAAAAAATCCAATTTAAAAAGAAATAGGGACTCTTTTCAGGGTCTTTACATTCGACAATGGAAACCAAGTAAAGGGTGTTTAACGTGAAGTATATCCACGGAGAAAATGTATTTGATAATTTTAAAGATAAACGGGAAAGCTTAATCATCATGCTGAAAAACGGTGATATCACAAAAAAGGAATATATTGAGGAAAGTTATTATTATATTCGCGAACAGGAGATAGACCCCTTCAGGATTGTGGACAATTTCAATAAGGCAGTATTTAACTACCAGTATTATAACATGATGGCGAAGTATTCCAAGTTGAAGGCTAAGGAAATTGAAAAGTTCGGGAAACACTTCCAGCAAATGAAAAATCATCTGGAAAAGGTGAATTATTTTTACCATAAGAAAAACCAAACCACCCTGCGGGCTTTGGAGCTCAGGAATTTTCAAGACGTAGAGGCTTATTATATCAAAGTAAAGTCCCTGCATTTAAAAAACAAACTTTTTGAAATTGTTTTTCTGGAAGATTCCAAAGTGGTCTTTCATTCCAACAGTGAATGGCTGGCTAAGCGTCTGGAAGAAGAAGGGGTGTTTTCCTATGGGAAAAAGCACTCCATCATTGAGAGTTATGTAAATGAACGATATTAAATTTCTGCTTGAAATTATCATAAGTGGGTAAATTAGCAATACATAGCTTATGGTATAGTGAAATTTTCTTACAAATATCAAACCTTAAAGAAAGTGGAGGATGATAGTATGTATAAAATTAAAAGCGCAGAAAAGTTTTTATGGGACGGGATTGATTTGGATGGAAAGAAAGTCCTGGAAGGGGGCACCAGTTGGGGGAATACTACGGATATTATTGCCAGGAAAGTTCGGGAGAATAACTGGTCCACGGAACTCATTTCCATAGATATCGATGACAGCCACTTTGAAGAAATCGAAGGAAGGCTTCAGCAGGATTTTAAGAATCTATCCCTGCGAAGAGGGGATCTTAGCCGCCTGGATTTCATTGAAGACGCGTCGATTGACGTAGTCATATGTAATTATACACTTTCTTCCGTAGACCAGTTTCCTATGCGGGCCCTAAGTGCCCTTAAGGAGTTTTACCGGATTTTAAAACCCGGAGGTGACCTTCTAATTACTGAAGAGATGCCGATTTGGTCTGTGGATTCCTCATCGTACCCCTATTGGTCAAAACGCCTTAGAATCATCAAAAGCATCAGTGTGCTTCGGGGCATGTCTTATTTCAATGAAATTCATCCAAAGGATTTGGAAGTATCGTTAATCACTGCAGGCTTTAATAACATTGTTTGGGACGAATTTACCGAAAAAATTAATGCGGAGCGGGCCACAAAATTTTTGGATAAACGGAAGCAGACCTTAATTAAAGGCTCCGATGACCTGGAGAATAAAAAGGTCAATGAAGGCCTGACGGAACTTACCGAGGATCTGGTCAAAGAATTTTCCGGAACCGAAGAGTTTTCCGCACCGGGATATGTGTTAAGAGCTAAAAAATAAGAAACCTGTGAAGAGGCCGAGGAGGTCTCTTCTTTTATGAGAAAATGTAATTATGATATAATTACTATAATATAGTATAATCATTACCTGCTTTGACTATTAAGCAATCCGACAACTTAAGACTCAATTGGGTAGTGAACAATTTAATAGGAAACAGTCTGTTATTGAAATAAGGAGGAGTTTAATTGAAAAAAGGTTCGATATATCAGGGCGTCGTGGAAAAACTGGAATACGGCGGAAAAAGCAAGGTTTCAATTGAAGGGGAGGAAATCGAGGTAAAAAACGTGCTGCCCGGCCAAAAAATTCAGCTTCGGGTGACGAAAAATAGACGTAATAAAAAGCAGGGTAAAGTTTTGGACGTGATTGAACGATCCCCTTTGGAAACAGAAGACACCTGCAAGCATTTTGGTCGCTGCGGCGGTTGTTTTATGCAGTCCATTGCCTATGAAAAACAATTAGAAATTAAAGATCATCAAATTCGAAGCTTATTCGATCAGGAAAACATTAGCGTAGGAGAATTTTTGCCCATCAAAGGAAGTCCGAAGGTTTTTGAGTACCGAAACAAAATGGAATTCACCTTCGGAGACGAAGAAAAAGACGGCCCCACTACGTTGGGAATGCATAAAAAAGGTCTGCATCATGACATTGTAACCGTGGATGATTGCCGGATAATGGATGAGGACTTTCGAAAGATTTTAACGGCGGTACTGGATTATGCAAAGGACAATAACCTAACCCAGTACAACTCCATGAGACATCAAGGGTTCCTTCGCCATTTAGTGGTTAGAAAAGGGCATTATACCAAAGAAATCATCGTTCATCTCGTCACCACTACTCAGAATCATCACGAATTTGAGGCGCTGGGAAAAGTTCTTCAAGAGTTAAAACTTGAGGGCGGTATCGTAGGATTTCTACATTCCTTAAACGATCGCCTGGCGGATGTGGTGCAAAGCGATGAAATGCGAATCATTTTTGGAAAAAAAGAGTACCGGGAGAAACTTTTTGATTTGACCTTTGAAATTTCCCCCTATTCCTTTTTTCAAACCAACACCCTGGGGGCTGAGAGTCTGTACCGGGAAGTGATCGAATTTTTGGGAGACGTAAAAGGAAAAACCGTACTGGATCTGTACTCGGGTACCGGAACCATAGCCCAGGTCCTGGCAAAGGATGCAAAAAAAGTTATCGGTATTGAACTGGTGGAGGAAGCGGTGGAAAAGGCCAAGGAAAATGCAAAAATCAATAAGTTGGATAACTGCGACTTCATTGCCGGAGACGTAAAGGAAAAAATGATGGAGATTACGGATAAGCCCGATGCGTTGGTAATTGACCCACCAAGAGAGGGAATCCACGATAAGGCCCTCCGGGACATCCTATCCTATCAATTAAAGGAAATGGTTTACGTTTCCTGCAATCCGAAAACCTTGGTAAAGAACCTGAAAACCTTTCAGGAATCCGGGTATAAAATAATTAAGGCCCGGGGAGTAGATCTATTTCCTCACACATCCCATGTAGAGACAATCTGTTTACTGTCTAAATAAAAAACTCAGAATCCTGCCACATGCTGTTTGAATAAGGTTTTTGTTGATTTCGGTCTTAAGTTTCATATTTCTTAGGTAAAATTGGGAAGGATGAGATCAATGAACAAAGATATTCAAGCTTTCAATGATTTGCAAAGCCCTGAAGAAAAAGAGGTTTGTCAGCTGTTGGCTAAGGTAATTGATCAGTATCTCAAAGAGGCGGAAAGTAAAATTTGGCATGCCCACCCGGTCTGGTTTATCGATGGCAACCCCATCGTGGGGTACAGCAAATTAAAAGCCGGGATCCGCCTATTTTTCTGGAGCGGCGTAGGTTTTGAGGAAAAGCAGCTAAAGCCGGGGACAGGCAAGTTCAAAGATGCGTCAATTATGTATACCGCTGTAGAACAAATCGACGAGGTGGTAAGGCTTATTATGGTAAGTAATCAGGCCTCCCCGGATGCGGTAGAGTATCCGGATCAAGGGATGTTATCCGTAATGGCCCGTCCCCCTTCCCAACTTGGAAAACCCCTTTGGGATATTCGTCAGATAGCCTCAGAAGAATAAATCAAAGCAGTTTCCATAGAGCAGGATGGATTCAATCCAAAAAATTCCCCCGACAATTAATTGGGGGTTTTTTGTTATGTTTTAAATTATATTTTTATATGAATTGCTAAAATTATCCATAAAATTTAAATTTTATCAATATCCTGCGTCTAAGAAATAAAATGTGGGGTATAAGGTATATGGTTTTCCAAATTCAAGAAATTACATAGTGTGTACTCCATCAGTGAATGCGGAGGCTAAATAATACTAAAGGAGTGAAGCGATTTGAAGAACAGGAAATCGGCAAGAAGTGTTTTGGTATTAGTTTTAGTCATAAGCATGGTATTCTCATCTTTCGGGTTTGTATTTGCAGAAGGTCATGGAGAAGACGTATTTGAACTGACGATTTTTCACACCAATGATGTCCACGGAAGACTTACCGGTGGTGTAGGGATGCCTAGAATTGCAACCATCGTAAATCAGTACCGGGCGGAAAATGATCATGTATTACTCCTCGATGCCGGTGACATTTTGAATGGTCAACCCATCGTGAACTTTGCCCAAGGGGAAGTAATGATTGATGTTATGAATGAGGTTGGTTACGATTACATGGTTGCGGGAAATCATGATTTTAATTACGGGTTTGAACGATTGATTGAGCTTGATGGACTGGCCAATTTCCCGATCTTTGCCGGCAATGTGGTCTATGAAGGAACCCAGGAATCCATAATTGATTTAGAATACGATATCATTGATTATGGTGAGTACAAAATTGGTATTTTTGGGATCGCCACACCGGAAACCCGGTATAAGACCCACCCTGATGGGGTTACCGGCCTGGAGTTTTTAAATCCTGTGGAATATGCCCAGGATATGATGGATTATTTTGATGCAAACCATCAGCTGGACTTCGTCATCGCCCTTGCCCACTTAGGCATTGACGATAGCACTATTTACGAAGAGCGTAGTACCGCTATTGCTGAACTGGTGGAAGGCATCGATTTAATTGTGGATGGCCATTCCCATTCAACCCTAGACGGCGGAATGACCGTTGGGGATACCTTAATCGTTCAGACCGGCCAGTACGGCGGAAATCTGGGTCAGGTTGTGGTAACCATTGAAAACGAAGAGATCGTCGCTGTTGCTTTGAGGTGGGCATATTATCGGGGACATGATTATCGGGCCGCTGATGAGAATCCGCGGGCGGGTATCTACGATCAGCATGTAGAATCCCTTGAGTATCTTCTGGGTGCCACCGGGGTCAACGAAATTGTAGAGCGAACTATTCATATGGAGGGCACTCCCTCTGGTCCCGCACTCGAGGCGATCGAAACACAGGACGTCGACGGGTTCACCGCGGCCACTATCCGGTCCGGTAAGATAGCATCAGCAGTACGTGACGCGTTCAACCGCGGTCGCTATCGCGAATAGGTCCACGAGTATCCCGTAGCGGTGGGCGCAGCGCTGATCGATCCAGTGCTGCACCACTGCCACATTGTCACCATCCGAGGGAACTCGTACCGGATGCGGCATCACGCCGCGTCTGGAGGGCTCTCCATCCGGACGACCAAGACCAACCATCGAAGAAGACTGGACAGACGAGACACTCGGTCCGGGCGTGCAGTCACCGCTGCGACCAGATCACCCGCCAGCTAATCGAGTTGAAGCTCATCGAGCTCGATCCACGCACGACTGCGCCACGTCATCGCCGCCCACTCTTCCGTGCAAACCACGATATAATAGACGCCACCAGGCCTCAGCCGGAGGCACCGCATGACAATCGAGGTTCGCAAATTGACCCCCGATCTCGTGGGAGATTACGTGAACTTCTTCGATACGACGCCGCACGCCGACAACACCGATGAACACAAATGCTACTGCGTGTGGTGGTGCAACGACGACTACGAGGGCAAAGACGGATGGTGTAACGCCAATACCAAAGCGGATTGCCTGAAATGCTACTGCTGGCGACGGTTCATGGGTTTCGTCTCGACCGAGGAATCCACGCCCGACATAAAGGTGAAGTCGGTTTCGACTGCGTCGAAGCGTATCCGTATAAGGCGTTTACAAGCGACGCCGAGGACTTCGTCGGACCCGCCGACGTGTACCGGAAGAACGGCTTTACCGTGCTGTACGAGACGGACCGGCGGTATGTTATGCGGAAGCGGGTGAATCGACCTATATGATTCTTGACATAAAAAAGAGGTAATGATAATAATTTCGGGACCGCCCGGCGCAGAACCGACCGTCGGCGTATCGGACCGAACCACTCCCGTAAGAGTAATTACAGCGGAGGCAGGACATGAAACAGACAGAAATTGGACGCATTCGATTTTTCGTTATCGCCACGTTTCTGCTTTTCCTGATCCTTTTTATGATAACGGGTGCGGCGGTCTTCGGGGGCGCTCCGGAAATCGTGCAGATCGTGATGAAGAATGTATGCGCCTGGAGTTCAACCTTCGTTCTGGTGCTTTTCTTTAAGCGCTTTTATCCCGGTCGAAGGTTCTTGGACTTCCTCAAAGCGCAGTTCACCCCGGTCACGGTATCCGACTTTCTGGTCCCTTTGGTGGTCCAGCTGGGACTCGCTGCAGGCGCTATTGCTGCGGTCATGGCGGTCAGCGGCGAG
>SKOH01000067.1 GCA_007120165.1 Clostridiales bacterium | reverse complement strand
TGAAACAAATCACTGATATGATGGCGTTCCACTTCGAATTCCAAGTGTTCATCAATTTCCTGCAGGTGATGGACGTAAATCAGGTTTTTCAGCCGGTTCTTAATATTTTCCCCCTCCAGTATTACACGGGTCCGCTTTAAATGTTCCATTTCATGGATTTCTCCTGTTTCCACAATGGTGCCGTCCTTAATGATGGCAATTTTGTTGCAGAGACGTTCCACCTCGGCTAAAATATGACTGGACAGCAGGATGGTTTTTCCCTGTTCCTTCAGTTCCATCACACACTGCTGAAAGACTTTTTCCATTAACGGGTCCAGTCCCGAGGTGGGTTCGTCAAAAATATACAAGTCCACATCCGAGGATAGGGCGGAAATTAACGCCACCTTTTGTCGATTTCCCTTGGAATAGGTTTTGAATTTCTTTCCCGGGTCCAGTTGAAAACGGCGAATCAATTCCCTGCGTCTCTCTTTGTTGAGGGACCCCCGGAGATTCCCTAATAAATCGATGATCTCCCCGCCGGTAAAATTCGACCACATCTGCACATCTCCTGGAACATAGGCCAGATTCTTATGAATTTCCACGTTTTTCTCCCAGGCATCCTTTCCAAAGACCTCCGCTTTGCCGCCACTGCTTTTCAGCAGCCCCAGTAAAACGCGTATCGTGGTGGTTTTTCCCGCACCGTTGGGTCCGATAAAGCCCATAATATCCCCTTTGGATACCGTTAAATTGAGATTGTCCAGGGCCTTAAAGGAACCATAATATTTGTTCAGGTTTTCAATGCGAATAATATTCATGATATCCCTCCTCATATTTTATACTTAAACTATAGCAGGTAGCAGAGGGGGTTGTCCCCACCCTAAAGTGGGGTTTTATATGAAATTAAAAAAGTGTATCCCGAGCCTGAAGCTCCGATACACTTTTTGATTTTAATTGGAATAATTACCCGTCAGCCAATCCCCTAAATGCCGCTGCAGCTCAGAATGAAGGGGCTTTACGGCATCAGCTTTATAGCTTTTCATCACATTTAGTATCGAAGCCCGTTCAGTGTTTTCCTTCAGCAAGTGATTCATTCCGTCAATTACAAAGGTTTCCGTGGGACCTTTAACAAATTTTTCAAGTTCTAAGGCTTTTTCCGGAGTCACTTGAATATCGGTGGTGCCGTTAATTGCCAAAGCCGGACAGCTGACTTTTTCCAGATCCTCAAATACATTATAATGCATATGCTCCCGATACCATTTGGCATTGATCTTTTGAAACTGATACTTGATGACGGGCTTATCGGTGGAGCGTATTTTTTGATTGAATTTCTCCGCCTGTTTTTCTATCTTTTCATGGGCTTTGGTCAGGCGTATCAGCGCACCCTTTACTCCCTTGGTACTTTTCAGTTCTTCTATTGCAATCTCCCGCTGTCTTTTCAAAGCGTCCATTAAGGATTCCCCGCCGCCCGCAAGGAAAACCAGTCCGTCTACCGGTCGAAGTGCATTGGCCGCAGGAATCAGTATACATCCCTCGCTATGGCCGAGTAGAATAATCTTCCCCACTTTAGGATGCTCCTGTAAATAAATGATTAAGTGTTCAATATCCTCCACCAAATCCATCATTCCGGTTTCTAAAAAGTCGCCGCCGCTTTTTCCTGTACCCCGTTTGTCAGCCCTAAGGGTTGCAAAACCTAATTCTCCGATTGTCGCTGCCAGGTCCCGATACATATTCGGTTTGAATTTTGCTTTTTCAATGTTCCCGTCCCGGTCCCCATTTCCTGAACCGGCTACAATAATCACCGCCGGATAAGGCCCTTCTCCCTCCGGCATCCCCAAGGTAGCCCCCAGGGGATATTTTCCCTTTACCATAACTTCCTCTTCCCGATATTTCATCTCCATCGCTCCTTTTTCTCTTCTACATTCCAATATCCCTACCAAGCACGGTTCCTTACCTTCATCCTTCTCTTCGTTCGTTTACTTCTTATCTTTATCGTTTCTGCCATTTACTATTTTTCCTCTTTTTTCGGTATTACTATCGTTGATACATTTCGTAGCCGTCGGTCTTTATTTGGCTTGTTATCCATGGCTGCAACCAGTTTTTCACGCATAGCGGTTAGGATATCCATCAGTTCTTCATCACTGAGGTAGAGACTAAACTGTCTAAAACTGACCCCGTCTTTTTTTAAGTTGATTTCATTTTGTGTAAGATATTCTTCATACTCCCCCAGCTGATTCATTAAAAAGCTGAAAAAATAATTAAAGTGGTCTTCCTTGGAAGCTTCTTCTACTTCCTTAGCCGTTGTACTTTCTAAGGTTGATGATAGCGCATATACCTTCTCTACGGTCCCCCTTATTCGATTTTCACTGGTCACGGTCAGAATATCTTCTTTTAGTAAGGCGTTTAAGTGGCGATATAGTGTGGCTTGGGGAATATCCGTCAGATTTTTACTAATGTCCTGCACCGTCATTTCCTCTCCGCTTAACAGAGTCTGTACGATCCGCATTCGTATGGGATGAATCATGGCTTTGATTTTTGATTTCATTGGCGCACTTCCTTTACTGCATGATTTTTATTATTATCATTCTTAATAATGATAATAATATCAAACCTGATTTTTGTCAAGGTTTTTTTAAAAAATTTTTTAAAAACTTTTCAAAATAAAAAAAAGATGCCGAAGCACCTTTTTTTGTTACTCAATATTTTTTGTTACTCAATATTTCTCCCCTGTTTTTATATGAAAATTCCCCTTACCTGTGGGATGTCTAGGACTCTGCTTCGCTATTATAATGTTCCTTTGCAAAATCCACTGCATTTTGTATGTCCTCTTTATTAGGATGCCCCCAGCCAAAGATCAGGAAATTTCCTCTACAGAGAAATTCATCCTTAAAAACCGTTATCCCCTTCGCCTCTAATTTCTGTCGCACCTGGTCCTGTGTGCTTTTGTTGCTGGTACAGGAGGTCATTAGGATGGCCTTTTTGACCGCACCTTCGTCGATTTGGTCAATATACTCCAAAAATTTCGGATCACTCTTCCCTCCGTATATGCCCCCCACCACAAAAAGCAGATCCACATCCTGCAGCTTGGGCTGATCCTTGGCGTTCAGGACGTCAATTTTCAAGTCTTCTGCGATCCGCTGAGCAATTTTTTTTGAATGTCCCGTTTTGCTGAAATAGATGATCTTCGTATTCATACCGCTTCCTCCTATTCTTTGGCCCTTCTTACCAATTCTTCGGCTAACAAATCCAGGGGATTGATAAATCGGATATTATTGGGGAATTTAAACTTGCTGTGCAGATAGGATAGTTCCGTGCAGCCTAATATAACCGCTTCAAAACCCTCTTCCTCCATGCGGTAAAGCAGGGCTTGATAAGGATCCAAATCCACCGGACGCTTTCCGGATTTTATTTCTTGGTAAATCATTTTCATTAAAACCTGCTGATCCTCAGGACTGGGGGAGACTACCTGAATATGATCATTTCTATTGGAAAAATCATAAATCCCCGTGGCAATGGTTCCCTCCGTGGCAAAAATAATGATTTTTTTTCCGAGAAATCCCTTAAGGATCTGTTCGTAGGTAAGCTCTACCATATTCACAAACTCCGACTGCACTTCTTTGATGATTTCGGTAAAATAGTGATGGGCCGTGTTGCAGGGCATCCCGATAACATCCACCCCCCCCTGATCAAGAATCCTGGCGGTTTCGATTAAATAGGGGAGCGGATCTTCTCCTTTTTGTAATATTCCTGCGGTACGGTCGGGAATATTGGTATTCGAGTAAATGAGTGTCGGAATATGTTCCTGATCGGTTTTCCCTTTGGTATGTTTGATAATCAGTTCATAAAGCAGTAACGTAGCTTCTGGTCCCATCCCCCCTAAAATACCAATGGTTTTCATGCTTATTCATCCTTTCTGTGAAATATCCGTTCCACCACGGCTTGCAGTTCCTGATACATAGGATACTCTTCAAGATCCTGTAGTGCCCTTACCAATCCGTCGTAATACCATTTCTGGTCCTCATACCCGGCGTTAAACCGTTCCCAAAGGCCCTCCCCCGCCTGCTGATACTCCCGAACCATACTCCTTGCATTGCTCAGTTTATCGGCACAAACCACCAGCTTCGCATCGGTGTCTAAGTCTTTGATGGTTTCAATCGTATGAGCTTTTCGTTGTTTCCATGGTCTTTTATCTCTGCCTTCCAGTTCTTCGGAAGCAGAAAGCACCAGATCCTTTACCCTCAGGGAAAACTTTTTCTCAATCTCCAAGGCGGTTAAGTCCCCATCCTCCAGGGTATCATGCAGGATCCCTGCAGCTAAAATCTCCTGGTCATTAATGCCGTTTCGTTGAAGAATCATAGCGATTTCAAAGGGATGCACTATATACGGCAGGTCCGTGGACTTTCTCTTTTGATTCTGATGGGCTTTTGCTGCGGTTTCAATGGCTTTTATCAGCATTTCGTCCTGGTGGTTGAATTTCATCGCTTCTCTCCTCTGCTCTTACTATTTGGGTTCCAGCCGATCCTTAAAGGATGAGTCCACTCCCCAAAGGGCTTTCTCGTCGTTTTTATAGCGGGGAACCAGATGAATATGCAGATGCATAATGCTTTGTCCCGCCTCCTCCCCGACATTGACCCAGACATTGTATCCGGCAGGTTGATATTTATCATCCAAAAGTTTTTTCCCCTCTTGAAGCAGGTGGTAAAGGGCTGTAATTTCAGCATCCTCAGCTTCGAAAAACGTATGAAAATGGCGTTTTGGAATAAACAGCGCGTGCCCTTCGCTAATCGGGTAGTGATCCATTACACCATAGGCCAGCTCATTTTCTAAAAATATCCGTTCTTTATTAATGTTGCAGAAAAGACACTCCATGCCCGTTCCTCCATTTCAAAATATTTCGCCAATTTATTACTGTTATAATTCGCCGTCTTGCCTCAAAATCCCTTTATTTTCAGATAAATTTATTTCCTTTACAGTAAAATAAACCGTCTGCAGAATCCTGAAATAACGGAAAATGCCGGCGGTTTCTTATTACATACCTTAGGTATTAGGTATAGGTTTTTCTTCTAATCCGAAGGATATTTTGAACCACCAAAAGGATGATAAAAATGGTCACCGCCAGCAGCAAAATCTCGGTAAAGTCCCGCAGCATCGAATAGGTTGTGGCGCTGAGACCATGTAGGATTCCCTGAGCCAAAACGTAAGAGCCGGATAACATTGCCGCAACTTCGAAGAATCGCCGGATCCTTTGTTTTCGTGAAAGCTTCCAAAATATAACGGCGAGGAGTAAGCAAAAGGCCGCCAGTTTTCCATAGTAGTTAAGGGCGAGTCTCGGCAGGGTCAACGATCCCCCGTCGGGATGGGGATTTGTCCCGTAAATCACTTGGTCCAGCTGTCCATCGGTGGTGTAATAAAAAATCGTACTGACTTGATTTCCTTCAGGATTCAGTACTACCATGGAGGTTTCGGATCTGCCCAAGGTTTGGTTCCATAATGTATCCCAGGTGGTAATCCGGTATTCGTAGTGATTTCCCGAAAGGCCTCCCGAGGGTTCGATATCATACCCCGCCACGTCCTCTCCGAACTCCAAATAAACCTTGTTGTCCCCCCCTTCAATCACCGCAACCCGTTCTTCATCGTAGGGGAGATAATTCGGAGCGGTTACATAAGTAACCAACAGGATCGTAATCACCAGACTCCCTAAAATTGCAAGTAAGGTCCATTTCATTTTTCCATAGAAAATTTTTCTGCGGATTTTTTTCAACGGTCCTGTGTCTGTAATGAGTGCCGAATTTTCTTGTTTTTTTGGGTTATCCGGATCCTCGAAGGGGTCTCGATTTTCATAGTTTTTATATTTTTCAGGGGTTACATGGTTTTTCGAAGTTTCCTGGTTCATGGTCTCCAACTCTTTTTCACACTCCCCGCACTGCTGTATATGACTCTTAACCAATTCAACGGAGTCATCGCTTAATAATCCTTCTGCATACAGTGGTAACAAATCTCCTATTACCCCACAGCTTATTTTCATGGTATTTCCTCCAATTCCTCCAAAATTTTCTTTCGGCTTCGGTGAAAAGTGACGCATGCCCAGTTTTCCGACCTCTGAAATATCTCCCCGATGCTTTTAAAACTCAACTCTCCAAATACCCTAAGGGTAAAAACCTCTTTATAAGGCTCCTTCAAATGGTGCAGAACTTTATGTACTCGTAAGGAAGTTTCCTGGTTCATCAGATGTACATCCAGGGATTCTTCTTTGGAAGTACTATTTTCCACAGGGATTTCCTCAACCAAATCAATCCTTCCCTGCTTACGAAGGTGAGAGTAGTAGCTGTTCTTTCCGATTTGACAAAGCCAAACCCGTAAATCGCACTGCCCTTTAAAGCTGTCAATACTTTTTATGGCCTTCATAAAGGTATCTGCCGTTAAATCCTCCGCTAAGTTTTGATCTTTGGTAATACTAAGCAGATACCGATACACCGATTGAAAATATTTTTGGTACAGGTCTTCGAGCTCGATCACTTTTTCACCTCCTCATTTATAAGACGTACGGAATCCGATAATCTTACAAAAGTTTTAAGAAACTTGCTGTTTTTTCACAACCATCGTTGAGCAGATGATTTCATTTTTCAAGTTCCGGTATTCTTTTTGTTGATTATTTTTGTAGATAAATTTTCGTATTCCTGATCGTAGATTTCCGCCGCTCCCGACGCCTCATCGGAAATTATCTCGTCAATTAACTCCATACCAGCCTCTGCTATTTGTTTTGTGATTTCTTTTTTAAAAAACACCTGGTCGTGGGTAAAGCTGCTTTTCTCTTCTAAATACCCGTCATCGATAATCAAAATGCCGTCTTTAGTCAAATTATTAGTCAGTATCCTAAGGGTTTCATAGTAAGTGCCGAAAACCTGACCAACGGAACCTAATATGATTATTTCGTATTTTCCAATAGTTTGGACCTTTTCTCGAACATCTGCCACTTCAAACTTGCACAAATTTCCGACACCATACTCCTTTGCTTTTTCCTTCGCAAATGATATAAATTCCGGTATTGCGTCGATTCCATAACAGGGATAATTCAGCTGCTTTGCAATTTTAATCGACACCGCTCCTTTTCCGCAGCCCAAATCCAGAACCCTGGGCAGCGGATTCCTAGTACCGTGTTTTTTTATAAGACTAATAATTACCTCAGGATCTGAACCGATTTCCCAAAAGTCCTGCAGAATATAGGGTAAGAATGGCAAAATCTCTTTATCGGTACTGTCCATTGCTTGCAGTATACTTTCTTCCGTGGTTTTCATTTTAACCGCTCCCATCATTCAAAGTAATTGAGTTTGCCTTTATTATATTCGCCCTTCCCTCTGAAAAGTCCTTTATTTGCCGTAAGTTTTGAACGTATGTGCATCGACTGTAAAGGGGGAGAAGCATAAAAATAACCGCCCCGGGATTGTTAAACTTCAATCCTAAAGCGGTGCCGATGTACATTTATTTTGAAAGTACCATCCTGATCTACGCTCTATCTGTTGCTTCTGATGATTCGAAGAGCGGACAGAGCGGTGACGGTAAACAGTAAAATCCCCAGTAATGACTGATAAAAAACCGTTCCCCCCGGAGGATGCAGTATGCTTTGAAAAGCAATCACCAGGATACAGTAGGCGGCGGTGATGAAGGTAAAGGTTTTTGCAATCGATCGTATGAAATGGTGCCGGGTATCTTGATAGAAGTTTTTCAAGATATTCTTGAACCTGCAGTTTTTCAACCCCTCCAGGACTTCTCTAAACATCCAGATTCCAATAACCATGGAAATAATAAAAATCCGGGTCATCATATGAATGTAGGCAAAGATTCCTTCCTTCGGGGTATCCAGCCCGGTGAGCATCATGATACTGTTTAAGGCTGTGATCACCATAAACGTGACACAGATTGCCTCCAGTGGGGTTTCTTTATATGCTTTAACCGATTTGTCCTTTTGTCCGTTTACTGACTGTACGCCTTTATCTTGAACAGCTGGAATTTTTTTGTAAATTCCATGATAAGCTCCATAAACCGCAAGATAAATACCATATCCAAAGACTATACTTCGGATTAAATCCCGATAAGCATCCGGGTGCAGCTCTGTGAACTGACCGACGACATACAGAAATCCCACAGCCAGCGTACAAATCATAGCCAAAACCACGGCGTTCTTTTTTATTTTAGGCACAATACTTTTTTCCATCGTAAATCTCCTCCATCAGTGCTTCATCGGCGGCCCTTGAGGCGAATATTCCTTTGTCCTTTCGAAGGATCTCCACATAGAGGTTTCCATAGGACCAGGCTAAAGCCCAGGTGTAGCCTCCAATCACATCGGTGAAAAAATGCCTGCCGTTGAGAATCTGTCCGATGCCGACCAGCAGAACCATCACGCCTCCGATCCCGAGAATCCCCATAGGAAGCTTTCCTTTTCTCTCGACTGTATACAGCAAAACCAGAAATACAATCAGGAAAGTGATTTTCATCACATGGCCGCTGGGAAAACTTTGAGAAATGCTCTCGGAACCCAGCTGCCAAAGATTCACGGAAATCAGTTCATTCGGCCGGGGTCTGGCAATAAGCTCTTTTAGAAGATAGGCCAATAAACATCCGAAAAACATCAAACGGAAGTAAAGATAAGCCCAGTTTTTCCAACCGATTTTTAGAAGTACTGTCATAATCCCGATGGATAAAACAATGATTACTTCGGTATCGGCCATCATTACTGGAAATTGCGTAACAACTGCCGCGCCTTCTCTGATCAGCGAGAAAATAATTCGCTCCACATAATGATCAATCCGCAGCTCCTGCATCAAGACCACCAAAAATGTAAGTATAATTGCCGTTAAAAGATAGCCAATCGTATGATTTTTATAATTAGTTTTCTTGCTGTTTAAGTCCTTGTGTTTGTTCTCCATATTCCCTCCCCAAATTGTTAGTGCGTCCTATCTTTATGCTAGCTCAAGACCCAGTCTTTATGAACCGTCCCGAGTCTCTTTTATCCTACATCTTCAGACGGAGGTAAGGTCCACTAAGTTCCATTAGCTTGACATTCCACAGATTAGTTTTGCTGTAGCTGAGTATCGCTGTCTAAGGATGAAGCGCAAAGCAACACCACCACATCATTGACATTGGTTCCCGACGACCCGGTTATAATCAATCCATCTGCGACTTTTAAGGCATTATAGGAGTCATTATTATTCAAATACTCTTCCGGCGATATCCCCAGTGCTTTCATTTTTTCTACGGTTCTGCCATCTACGATACCTCCTGCTGCATCCGTAGGCCCATCAGTCCCGTCGGAACCTAGAGAGAACAGCACAACGTCTTCTAATCCTTCCATGCCTATCGCAGCGGACAACGCGAGTTCCTGGTTTCTTCCACCCTTGCCACTACCAGTTAACCGCACCACCGTTTCTCCACCAACAATGATTGCGCAGGGCGGGTTGATATAGGAAGAAGTATTATTTGGATCTTTAATCTCCCGGGCCATGGATGCCATAAACTTCCCTGCATCTTTCGCTTCGCAGTCAAGGGTTGAGGAGAGGATCACCGGTTGATAACCTAAACGCTTCGCACTACTTGCCGCCGCTTCGCAAAGTGCCCGTACACTCCCTGTTATAACAGTTTCACAGTTTTCAACAACCTTCGGTGTTTCAATTTCTATTATCCGGCGAATAGGTTCTTCTATCTGGATATTATACTTTTTGATAATTCCCAGCGCCTCTTTCGTAGTAGAGCTGTCCGGATAAGCAGGACCGGATGCAATGGAATCCAACCGATCCCCAAGGACATCGGATAAAACTATGGAATAGATTTTTGCCTTACCGCAAAGTGCGGCAAACCGTCCCCCTTTTACCGCGGATAAACGCTTTCGAATCGTATTGATCTCAACAATATCCCCACCACTGGCCAGTAGCTGATTTGTAATATGAATAATTTCCTCAAGGGTAACCCCCTCCATGGGTTTTTCAAAAATCGCGGAGCCTCCCCCGGATATTAAAAAGATTACCTGATCCTTCTTGGTTAAATCCGAGACCAGACTGATGGCTTTTTCAGCCCCCTTCATCGAGTTTTCATCCGGTACCGGATGTCCGGCTTCTACAACTTCAATTCCCTCAATAGGGCCTTTAGAATGATCATATTTCGTAATAACGATTCCCTTTGTAATTCGATCACCCAGGGCATCTTTCGTAGCCTTTGCCATGTTCCATGCAGCTTTTCCAATGGCGATCACAACAATGTCTCCGACATTACTGAACTTTTTTTGTTTAAGTGCTCTAATGACCGCTTCCTCGGGGAGTACCGCTTGAATGGACTCCTCCCCAATCCTGAGAGCATCAGTCCGAAGGAATTTCTGTTTGCTGTCCCCTCCACAGTTTGTTTCCCCGTGTAATGATTTCAACACCGACCCCTCCCTTTATTCTTCTTTTTTGTAACGGGGAATCAAATGAATATGCAGATGCATAATGGCTTGCCCTGCAGCCTCTCCCACATTAACGACCACGTTGTACCCGTCAGGATCATATTTTTCTCTAATGTAGTTTCTCCCTTTATGGAGCAATCGGTATAGGGCGGTTACTTCCTCTTCCGTTGCTTCGAAAATATTTTTATAATGCCGCTTTGGGATAAAAAGCATATGTCCTTTATCTGCCGGGTACTTATCCATTACGGCAAAGGCCAATTCATTTTCAAATATGATTTTGTCATCCTTCAGATTGCAAAATGTACAGCTCATAAAGACGCCCCCTTGTTATAAGTTATATGGATATTTCCTCACTTAACATGAATACTTCCATGTTTCACTTAAACATTTCGCCGCTACCGTTGAGAATCCCTCTATTTTTTATAAAAACAACCGCCAAGTAATATATACTCCCTGGCGGTTATCACTTTCACATATAAAGGACAGCAACTTGCCTCTTTATCTTTACGGCTGCACCTCCAGCTTATTACTTATGAAATGAATCAACCCAAGGATGATAAAGGAGAAAACTAGTGAAAAGATTACTGCCAGAGAAAAAGTAATGCTTGTATTACTGGAAGTGAAGCTATACCCAAAAGTAATATTCTCCAGGACGCCTTCGGTAGTCCAGAAATATTGGTACTGCCCCATAAACCATATATTGAACACGATCACTGCAATGCCGCCAAACTTCGAAAATCGTTGAAATCCCATAGCAATCAGCCAGCCCACAAGATAGAAATGAATGACCTGCAACAGTCCTTCCAGCAACACTGCCATCGTTAAAAACCTGGCCATGTCATAGCCGGGAAGAAGAGTCCCAAGACCCATATGAATCATCACCGCTGAGAGGATGATCGTAAGGCCGAGAAGGAATGTCGACAGAATATTCCCGCAAAAATACTCTCTTCTTGTGACTCCGATTTTCACAAAAATTTTCGTTCCATGGGTTGCGGTGATAAGCCCGATAATCAACATAAATACCCGGGCTGATTGAAGGCTGAGGGTAAGAAAATTAAACGTATCTCCCACAAGGTGCCCGAGAAATAAATGTAGAGCAATATTGATAAGAAAAAATGCAATGATATACCCGATTGTCCATCTTCCCTGTACCCTTAATAAATCCCAGGTAACCATTCTCCATCGATTGTTTTTATCCATTGTGTTTTCCCCCTTTCACCCTTTGATCATCTACATCCCTTTTCTTTTCTGTTAAATGAATAAAAAGATCCTGTAGTGAGACTTCGCTGATTTCTATATTCAGCCTTTCTAAAACCTCTTCCCTCAGTTTCTCTTTTTCGCCGAAAATAATCACTTTTTGTATCTGCCCCAGGGCTTCCCGATGAAGGACTCTCAGATCCTTTGTAAATTCCTCTACCTGGGATTTTTCTCCCGTTACTGCAAATCCCCTTTCCAGAATCTCATCCGCCGGTTCATCAATCATAATCTTTCCCTGGTGCATGATCAAAACATGATCGAAAAGATACTCCATTTCCGATACCAGATGAGTAGAGATAATCATTAGTCGCGGTTCCTTTAATTGTTCCTCTAAAACCTCTTTATAAAACCTCGTTCGTGAGGGTGCGTCCATTCCAAGATACACTTCGTCAAAAATAGTCACCGGAGTTTTGCTTGCAAGGCCTAATATTCCTTTTAATGCCGACTGTTTCCCTTGGGACAGCTTATTGATCTTTTTATCCAATGGAATCTCGAAAACCTCTGCTATTCGAAGGGCATAGGCTTTATCAAACTTTGGTCTGTAGCGTTGATAAAAGTCGAAATAGGCCCCGACCTTTTCATCTTCTTCCTCATAATCCGGCTTCCCATGATAGCTTACGTTCCTTGTAACACTGGAATTTTCAAAAACCGCCTCACCAAATATTTTAATCTCCCCCTCCTGTACCTCTCGATATCCGGCAAGTAAAGAAAGAAGGGTGGTTTTTCCTGCACCGTTTCTGCCGATTAATCCATAAATTTTAGGAGTCTCCAGTAGTAAATCCATTTCCGAAAGGGCTTTCTGATCATCAAATTGATGGGTTAATCCTTTGATTTCAATCGTTGCTTTTATTGTTTCAATTCCCTCTTTCATCATTTTCATCCCCTCCTTTTTTTCGGTCTTTTCCATCATTTAATAAATTCTTATTTTTATTCAATAAAACCTTATCTGTTTTTAATGTATCCTTTCCCTGCACCTCGTTAATCAAGTCTACTAGATCTTTTTTATCCAGCCCGATCTTCGTCGCTTCCCTCAACAGCGGTAGAATAAACTGCTCTTGAAATCCTTCTTTTCTTTTCGCCAGCAACTGTTCCTTCGCCCCCTTTTCCACGAACATTCCCAGACCTCTTTTTTTGTAGATGATTCCATCATCGGCCAGGAGATTCATCCCCTTGGCTACTGTCAAATGATTGACTCGATAAAATTGGACCATTTCATTGGTGGATGGAATTTGATCCCCTTCCTTCAATTCTCCTTGAAGAATTTGATCTTCAATCCCTTCCTTAATCTGCATATAAATAGGTTTGTCACCCTGTAAGGAACCCTTCATCCGCTACACCTCCTTTGGTTTATCGACGAATATTGGCCGCGAGTCATATGGTTATATAGTTATGTATATAAGTATATATGCCAAGAGCAATTCTGTCAATATTTTTTTAAAGAAACAGTGAAAATTTGAAATCAGTATTACACCCGTGTAGGAGAATATATAAATGAAATAAAAAA
The DNA here is from genome assembly GCA_007120165.1 of Clostridiales bacterium. Lineage (GTDB taxonomy): Bacteria > Bacillota > Clostridia > Peptostreptococcales > T1SED10-28 > Isachenkonia. The sequence goes on along the minus strand of SKOH01000067.1, from coordinate 5,521 downwards.
AACGCCGAGGATTGTTTGAATCCCAGGCGGTTAGCTCTTTACTTCTATCATATGATTAGACTTTACTGCTCTTCATCTAGTGGCGGCGTGGCATAGGGAGGTTTACGGCATTTCGTAAATTCTTCAAAACCAAAGGCAATCTCAATGAGGGTTCCTTCATCCCAGGGTCTTGTCATAAATTCAATCCCTACCGGTACCCCTCCCGGGGCATCTTCCGTAGAGTCCGTATATCCCCCGCATAGGACAATACTCGGAAAACCAGCGATGGAACTGATTGCGCCGTTTTGATCATCGGCTTTTTCCCCGATCTTGACCACGGGGATCTTTTGAAGAGGGTACACCGCCGCATCCAAATCATACTTCGCCAGCAGTTCCATGACCATATCCCGAAGCTGTTGACGTTTTACCAGGCTTTCGTAGTAGGCTTTACTTTCACCGGTATATTCTTCAGCATGTTTTAAGGCTTCTTCGATATCCTTATGATATTTCCCCGAAGCGATAATATCCGACAGGGAGTTTACTTCCACCTGGTCTCCCAAATCCCCTAAAAACTTGTTCAGGTCTCTTTTCAGTTCATGGTAGTGTACGCTGACCTCCTCGCCTAAAGAGGGGGCATCAATTTCTTCCTCTACCTCCACCATGATTGCCCCGTGGTTTCTCATTTCTTCAAACCGCCGATACATCACCTCGTCCACGGCTTGATGTTCTTCTGTCTTCCCTAAAAAAGTCTTGAGTATTCCAATTCGTTTTCCCCGCAGACCTTCGATATTCAGGTGTGCTAAATAGCTTTCCTGTTTATTCCTAAGAGCCCATGCGGTAATGGGATCCTCCGGGTCATATCCCGTTAATACATCCAGTATTTTGACCGCATCTTCCATGGTTCGGGTCATCGGTCCGATACTGTCCTGAGTACTGGAAAAAGGGATCACACCGTGTCTGCTGATCAGACCGGTGGTGGGTCTTAGCCCAACCAAACTGCAGGCGGAAGCCGGGGTCCGTACAGAGGTTACCGTATCGGTGCCGAGCCCCACCATGCCGAAGTTCGCTGCAACCGCAGCCGCGGTCCCGCCGCTGGACCCTCCCGGGGTTCTGGTTAAATCGTAGGGGTTTAAAGTTTGGCCTCCCACGGAACTGACGGTCTCTCCATGAAGGGCAAATTCATGAAGATTGGTTTTTGCAAAGATGATCGCTCCGGCTTCGATTAATTTTTTCACACTGTAGGCATCCTCTTTCGGGATAAATCCCCGGAGACTCTCGGACCCCGCCGTGGTCTCAAAGCCTTTCGTAAGAATATTGTCTTTCAGCAATACCGGAATCCCATGCAGCGGGCCCACCAGTCCGCTTTCTTTGAACTTCTCATCCAGCTGATCGGCAAATTCCAAGGCTTTAGGATTGATCTGAATAATGGATTTCAGTTTCGGTCCCTGCTGGTCATAGGCCTCAATACGCTTTTGGTAAAATTCAATTAAACTTCTGCAGGTAATCTCTCCCGCTGCCATCATATGATGGATCTCGCCGATGGTCGCTTCCAGTATATCTTCGTGTCTCGTTTTTCCACCCATAAAAAGCACCTTCTTTCTTATTTTTATCCCGCTATCCCAAACCGTTCACTGATATATTTATACCCAGTTATGATACTGAAAACATCCCTTTTTATCTAATCCTCCAAGGGGGGTACCGAGTATGGAAGTTTTCGGCATTTGGTAAACTGCTCAAAGCCGAAGCCAATTTCAATCAGGGCGGCCTCGTCCCAGGGTCTTGCGAGAAACTCAATGCCTACCGGTACCCCGCCCGGTGCTTCCTTCGTCGGCTCGGTATACCCTCCGGGCAGCACCATGCTGGGAAAGCCTGCAATGGAACTGATGGCCCCGTTCTGGTCATCGGCTTTTTTACCGATCTTTACCACCGGAATCTTTTGCATCGCATATACTAGGGCATCCACTTCATACTTTGCCATAACTTCCATTAAGAGATTTCGAAGCTCCTCCCGCTTCGTTAAACGACGGTGATAGTCTTTACTGTCGGTGCTCAGTTTTTCGGCCTTTTTCAGATTTTCATCAATATCCCTGTGGTATTTGCCGGAGGCGATAAGTTCCGAAAGGGAGTTTATCGAAACCTGATCTCCCAGCTTCCCTAAAAACTGATCCAGTTCTTTTTTCAGTTCATGATAATGAACGCTGACATCATCAATTAAGGACTGCACTTTAATTACTTCATCGATCTCGATGATATTCGCCCCATGATTTTTCATATCTTCCAAACGCCGGTACATGATTTCATTCACGGCTTTGTGTTTTTCTTCCGTACCTAAAAAAGTTTTTAACACGCCGATTCTTTTTTCTCTTAACCCCTCAATCTTAAGGTGTTCCAGATAAGATTCCTTCCGGTTTTTCAAAGACCAGGCGGTAATCGGGTCCTTCGGGTCGAATCCGACTAAAACATCCATTACCTTAACCGCATCTTCCACGGTGCGGGTAATCGGCCCTACGTTATCCTGAGTGCTGGAATAGGGTATGACTCCCCTTCTGCTGAGGAGGCCGGTGGTTGTTCGAAACCCTACCAGACTGCAGGCGGAAGCCGGGGTCCGTATGGAAGTTACGGTATCGGTCCCGATTCCTACCATACCGAAATTCGCCGCAACGGAAGCGGCGGTTCCTCCGCTGGACCCGCCGGGGGTTCGGGTTAAGTCGTAGGGATTTTGTGTCTGACCCCCGACGGAACTAAGGGTCTCTCCTAAAAGGGCGAACTCATGGAGATTGGTTTTCGCTAGAATGATTCCTCCGGCCTCCATCAGTTTTTCCACACAATAGGCATCTTCTGTTGGTATAAAGCCCCGCAGACTATCGGACCCGGCGGTGGTTTCAAACCCTTTCGTAAGAATATTGTCTTTCAGCAGTATCGGAATCCCGTGGAGGGGTCCCGACAGACCGCTTTTACTAAATTTTTCATCCAGCCGGTCTGCAATTTCCAAAGCTTTGGGATTGACCTGAATAATGGATTTCAGCATCGGACCCTTCCGGTCATAGGCCTCAATTCTTTTGAGATAAAACTCTATTAAACTTCGGCAAGTGATTAGGCCCTCCCCCATTAAATGATGAATGACGCCAATGGTCGCCTCCAGGATTTTTTCATTTTTCATCTTTTCATTTTTCATTGTATCACTCTTCATTTTTCTGTTCATTCTGCACCTGCTTTCTTCAAATCGCAAACAAAGATAATCCTCCCATAGTATCTGTTTTTATTATAGCCAATTAACGATAATAAAAACATTTATAAAAAGATAACCGCCTGAAGGATCGATTCTAATCGATACCGAAAGGCGGTTAAAAATTGTTCAGCTGAAATTTTTAGTTTTTTATCATTACTTTATAAATATTCTATTCATCTTACAAATATTATCTATTCATCGAAATCGAAGGTTGCTCCTTCAGAATAGTTGTTTCCTGCATTCCAAAGCAGATATTCCTTGACTCCATGATCATGAAGCGCACGAATCTGTTCCGACACTTCATGGTCACCGTATACCATGTAATTTCCTGCTCCGAGATAAGATGCTGTAAAGTCCTGGATCCAAGGTCTCGTGGTGGGTGCGTCCTCGCCTAATGGTGCCAACACTTCCTTTTCAACCTCCATATAATTATAAACGAGGTTATAGGGTTCCAAATCCGGCACAGCAATGCCTAAGTTTCCTCGACCCCAGTGACTCGGATAAATCATGGAAGAAATTACATCCACATTCTCGGAAATCCGCGTGAAACTTTGTCCGATATTCGGCTCTTCCCGAACCAGGGCCGCATAGCCGAAAATATCAACGGAAAGGTCAACCCCATAAGGCTTTAATTCTTCCCGGGCGTAGGCAATGAAATCCGTCACCGCATCCACACGCTGCTGTACATTATCTGAGCCGCTCTCTCCATATTCGCCCCGGGAGTAGTTTAAATGCTCATCCATGCTGGCAAATCCTTCAGGGAATCGTACATAATCAAACTGAATATCCCGGAAGCCGAGGGCCGCTGCCTGTTTGGCAACTTCCACATTGTGTTCCCAAACTTCCCGCTCATAGGGATTGACAAAGCTTGCTCCGGCTCTATTGGACCATACTTCACCATTTTCGTCGGTAAAGGAAAGATCCGGGCGGGCCCTCGCTAATCGACTATCTTTAAAGATAACAATCCGTGCAATGGGGTAAATGTTATGCTCTTCTAAGTGTTTCATCAGCTCTTCCGCATTAACATAGCCCCGAGTAAACTCTTGAACATATTCATGATCGGAATCTAAATCCATCACTATGGTTCCATCATCATCTTTAACGTCAATTACCATTGCATTCAGTGCTGTAGAATTAAGTAAGTCTGTTAAATGATTCAATCTTTCCCCCGCTGCTGAACCTCCCGTAAGAAAAACGCCTTTGACGCCGTCTTCCGGATAATCAATATTTACCAAACTCTCATACATAAACTGTCGCGGAAATTCATCGGGAATAGATAAGATCGGCGCTTCAGAAACTTCTAAGTACGTTGTTTCCCTTTCACTCACCTCTTCCGTCTCTTCTTCCGGGTTTCCCTCAGCTAATACACTTGTTGAAAGGAGTGCGGCGGCTGTAAAACCGACTAACCCCATAACCAAATATTTTTTTAGATTCATTCGTCAATTTCCTCACTTTCTTAATAATTCTCTGATTCCACAGAACAAATAATGACCGCCTCGTCCCCTTGGGCTTTATTCCTCTTCTTCCTGGGTCTCTTGAATGGTTTGCTGCAGCTCTTCTATCCCCTGGGCTAGAAGACTCAATTCTTCATCCAGTACATAGAAATGCTCTCTCATTGTTTCGTGCTGCTCATTCAACGTATTGATCCCCTCCGTAAACATGTCGTAGCTAGCATCTTCCTCAGCTAATCCTTCAAAATAATTCTCTTGATCTTCTATATTCTGCTCATATTCCGAACGAAATGAGCCCAGTATTTCAGAAAACTGATCAGCCTCTTCTGCTAAACGATCCAGTTCGTTTTCATCCAGTATATCCCCCGTATAGTCTCTTAACGTCTCGGCATGAGCGGTGTATTCTTCTTCCAATTCTCCCAACCGTTCAATCCGTTCCTTTCTATTGGAAAGATTCGTAAATACAGGAGAAGTGCCGTCTCCCAGCGTTGTTAGATCATCATCCGTCTCCAGGGTCTCCTCAAATTGCGTTTGCAGCTCTGCTTCCTCCTGTAAAAGAAGGTTTAATTCCTCCACGGTCTGCTCATGGGTTTCTTCTAATTCATTTGCCGTCTCCGCAATGGTTTCTATTCCATCACTCTCACAGCCTAACAGTAAAGCGGTACTGCTTAGTAGGAAAAGCAAAAGCAACATGCTTATCCTAAAGAACCGTTGTGTTTTTTTATAGTACTGCATATCGATCTCCTTTCGAATTATAAATATAATTAAATACAATAAAACTTCAACGCTATTATGTGAACAATCCTAAAGATGGGGCGGGCGGCGGATATCCTCCACTGTGATCATTAATAAACACAGGAAT
>SKOH01000043.1 GCA_007120165.1 Clostridiales bacterium | reverse complement strand
TTTATCCTGAATTTACTGTTAAAAGAGGCGTAAAATATCCTGGTAGGTTACCATCAGCATTAGAAATATCAAAATGCCGAACCCTACTAAATGGACCATGCCTTCTTTTTCCGGATCGATGGGTTTTCCCCGAACCGCTTCCAGCAGTAAAAACAGGATGCGGCTGCCGTCCAGAGCGGGAATCGGCAACAGGTTCATAATTCCGAGATTGATGCTGATAAAAGCCGTCAGCAGGGCCACATTGATAAATCCGGCCCGGGTGGCGTCTCCCACCAGACTGACGATTCCCACCGGTCCTGCCACTTCCTCGGAGACATTGGCCTCGCCGGAAAAGATCCGGCCGAAGAAATTAAAGATTTCCACCACTATGGTACGGGTCTCCCGAAAGCTTCCCGCAACCGCCGCACCTAAGGATTGTTCCACGTCAAACTGTACTCCGATTACCCGTCGATTGTATTCCTCATCGATGGCGGTGCCCACGGTTCGTTCGATGGTTTCGCCCTCCCGTTCCAGGGTTACCTGGACCTGTTCTTCTTCGGAGAGATTGATATAGTTTTGTACGGCACTTGCGGTTCTTGCCCTTTCTCCGTCAATGGCGATGATTCTATCCCCGGCTTCGATTCCCGCTTCATAGGCGGGGGCTCCTTCTTCCACAGCGGCAATATTGGTGGTTACCACACCGATGGCAAAAAATATTCCGCTAAGCACAATAATTGCCAGTAAAAAGTTCATAAAGGATCCTGCAATCAGCACCGCTATTCGGCTGAGGATGGGTTTGTTGCTGAAACTCCCCTCGTCATCCGAGGATTCATCCTCCCCTTCCATCTTCACGTAACCGCCGATGGGTACCCCCCGAAGGGAGTAGTCCGTCTCTCCTTTTTTTACTTGAAAGATCTTCGGTCCCATTCCCACCGAAAATTCTTGAACTTTAATGCCTACGGCCTTGGCCACAGCAAAGTGTCCCAGTTCATGGACAATTACCAGCAGTCCGAGAACCACCGCGGCAGAAATTAATGTAAATATCACAATTATTCCTCCTTACAATAGGGTCTTTCGTACGTAGTCACGCACCCATCGATCCACCGCTAAAATCTCTTCCATCGTGGTATAGTCAAAGGGTTTATGAGCCTCCATGGCCATTTTGATATATTTCGGGATATCATAGAACGTGATTTTTTCCTGCAAATAGGCCTCTACCAGCACTTCATTGGCTCCGTTAAGGACCGCCGGCATCGTTCCGCCGACTTCCAGGGCGTCGTAGGCAAGCTGCAGACAGGGGAAACGTTCGGTATCCGGTACTTCAAAGGTCAGCTTTTTAATCTTGCTGAGGCTTAATTTTTCATAATCCCCTTTTATTCTCTCAGGATAGGAAAGGGCGTATTGAATCGGCACCTTCATATCCGGCACCCCCAGTTCCGCGATCACGGAGCTGTCCCGATACTCCACCATGGAGTGGATGATGCTCTCGGGATGAACCACGGTTTCGATTTTTTCCGCCGGCAGATCAAAGAGCCACCGGGCTTCAATAACCTCCAGTCCTTTATTCATCATCGTCGCCGAGTCAATGGAAATTTTTCTTCCCATCTCCCAGTTCGGATGTTTCAGGGCCTGTCGATAGGTGGCTTTGGCAATATCCTCTTTTTCCCAGGTGCGAAAAGGCCCTCCCGAGGCCGTCAGGATGATTTTTTCGATACTCTCCCTTTTCTCTCCCTGGAGACACTGGAAAATCGCCGAGTGCTCACTGTCAATCGGGGTGATTAAGATCCCCTTTTCCGCCGCCTTTTTCATTACCAGCTCACCGGCCACCACCAGGGTTTCCTTATTGGCCAGGGCAATGTTTTTTCCCGCCTCAATGGCTTTTAAGGTCGGTACCAGACCGACGCTTCCTACCACGGAATTTACCAGCAGATCCACGGCGCTGGATCGGGCAATGGCAATCAGCCCTTCAAGACCCTCCAGCACTTCCACTGTGAGCAGAGGGTCATCGTTTTTTTTATCGGCAGTTTTTATCCTCGCCGACGGGGCTTTTATTTTAATAATTTCTTCCTTTAGACTTCTCGCTTTATTCGGATCAAATACTGCAACGATTGCCGGTTTGAATTCCCGTATCTGTTTTTTTAACAGCTCGGTATTTCCCATTACCGCCAGGGCTGCTACCCGATAATCCTTTGGGTTTTGTCGAACCACTTCCAGAGTCTGCTCCCCGATGGATCCGGTAGACCCTAATATACCCAGATTTTTCATTACTGTCACCCTTTCAATTTCCCGTCTTTAAAGCCTTAGGTCGTCCCTTCCTCTATCCTAATCTATACCCTATCGTTTTCATTGTGAAACCTTTTTAAGCGACAACGATGGTTATGTAGTAATATACCAGCGGGGCGGTGAAAATAATGCTGTCGAAGCGGTCCAAAACCCCGCCGTGACCGGGCATGATTTTCCCGAAATCCTTGATTCCGGTCCACCGTTTGATCATGGAGGCGCTGAGGTCTCCCATCTGGGCCACCACCGAGCCCAGGGCTCCTAAAATCATAAAGGACACCAGGGCGCCGGGTACAATAAAATACGCAAACACCCCACAGGCGATCACGGTTCCGGTCAGTCCTCCAATGGAGCCTTCAATGGTTTTTTTCGGACTTACCCTGGGACAGAGTTTATGTTTGCCCAGATACATCCCGCTAAAGTAGGCGAAGGTATCGGTGGCAAAGGCAATAATAAAGATTACCCAAATAACGTAGGGAGGACTATCCAGCAGATCCACCCGAATAATATAGCTCATCAGCAGGGGAACGTATAAAATACCGTAAAGGGTCAGGATGCCGTCCTGTACCGTCCGTTTCCCCTGCAGCAGCAGCGTCAATGTGGTCACCAAAAAAGCACCGTAGATTCCAACGGTGGCCCAGTCTCCTCCCCTATACAGGCTAAACACCAAAAACGCGGTAAAACCGTAGCCTACCGCCTCCACAGGTTTAAACCCCTTTTTGGAAAGGGCCTGATAAAACTCCCGAAGGCCCAGGATCATCACAAGTCCCAGGGCCGCCATCAGCGGCGTTCCTCCCAGGATAATAATCCCGATTAGTATCGGTATTCCTACTACAGCACTGATTATTCGAGTAATCATATTTTCCCCCCAAATTTATATTTTACCGAATCGGCGATCCCGGTTTTGATATTCCTTTATGGCTTCTTCCAAGTCTTTACCGGTAAAATCCGGCCAAAGGGTTTCGGTAAATACCAGTTCCGTATAGGCCAGCTGCCACAAAAGATAATTGCTGAGGCGCATTTCTCCGCTGGTTCGAATCAGCAGGTCCGGATCCGGCAAATTCCGGGTATCCAGATGTTTTTCAATCTCTTCCTCACTGACCGCAAGGCCTTCCCGCTTCCCGGCCCGCTCGTCGTCAATAATGCTGCTGACCGCCCGTTTAATCTCATCCCTGGCACCGTAGTTCAGGGCAATATTAAAATTCAGACCGGTGTTTTCTTTGGTAAGTGCTTTGGCTTTTGCAATTTCTTTTTGGATTTTGTCATCGAAGGAGGTAAGATCCCCTATGGTGGTGATCCGTACATTTTTTTTGTGAAGGGCCTTCGATTCACCCTTGATATATTCCAATAAAAGCAGCATCAGTGCTTTGATTTCAGCTTTAGGTCGTGCCCAGTTTTCCGTGGAAAAAGCATAGACCGTTAAATGTCTGATTCCCAGTTCATCGGCTTTTTCCAATACCTCCCGCAGGGCTTCCACCCCTTGGCGATGGCCCGCGGCCCGCATTTTTTTCCGCTGTTTTGCCCAGCGGCCGTTTCCATCCATGATGACGGCAATATGTTTCGGCATCTCTTTCATAGTTTCCCACCTTACTGTTTTCAAACCCCCGTTAGGGGGTTTGATCATTTTCCTATTGATTTATCCTTCCAAGTTATACTTCTTTAGAATAATTTATCCCTCTGGAATTATACTTCTAAAATTTCGGCTTCCTTATGTTTTACCAGTTCATCAATTTTTTCGATGTAATCGTTGGTGATTTCCTGTACGGTATCCAACCCGTCTTTTAAATCGTCTTCGGTGATCTCATTGTTCTTTTCCATTTTTTTCAGCTCATCATTGGTGTTTCTCCGCTCGTTTCGAATGGCTACTTTTCCTTCTTCCGCCATTTTCTTTACCAGCTTTACCAGGTCCCGCCGCCGTTCTTCCGTTAGTTGAGGGATATTGATTCGAATCACTTTTCCGTCATTGCTGGGGTTTAGTCCCAGGTCTGAGGTAATAATGGCTTTTTCAATGGACTGCAGGGATGTTGCGTCATAGGGCTGTACATTAATCAGCCGCGGTTCCGGTGCCGTGATGGATGCCAGTTGATTAAGCGGGGTGATGGCGCCGTAGTACTCCACTTTCACTTTGTCCAGCATTGCAGGATTTGCCCGGCCGGCCCGGACGGTGTTTAAATCCTCCTTTAATACACTTAAGGTCTTTTCCATACTCTGTTTCATTTCCTTGTGCACTTTCATTTCCATTTTTCCGTTCCTCCCTTAATAAATGTAGGTACCGATTTTTTCTCCCTGAATGACCCGCTTGATGCTGTTCGGTTCCTCTAAACCAAATACTTTGATGGGAATGCTGTTATCCATGCATAGGGATGTGGCAGTGGTGTCCATAACCTTTAATTCCCGGTTTAAAATCTCTAAGTACGTTAACGTTTCAAACTTTACTGCGTCCGGCTCTAAATTAGGATCCTTATCGTATACGGCGTCCACATTTTTCGCCAGTAGAATCACTTCCGCCTCGATTTCGGCAGCTCTGAGGGCTGCGGTGGTGTCCGTGGTGAAATAAGGGTTTCCGGTTCCCGCGGCAAAAATCACGATGCGCTTTTTCTCCAGATGGCGGATTGCTTTTCGTCGGATATAGGGTTCGGCAATTTGCCGCATTTCAATGGCGGTTTGAACCCGGGAGTCGGCGCCCAGATGCTCCAGGGCATCCTGCAGTGCCAGGGCATTGATTACCGTTGCGGTCATCCCCATATAGTCTGCCGTTGCTCTGTCCATGCCTTTACCGCTGCGGCCTCTCCAAAAGTTTCCTGCCCCTACAACTACGGCAATCTCCACACCCATGTCCGACACTTCTTTAATTTCTTTTCCAATGCGCTCCAGGATGTCGGTATCAATCCCGAAACCCTTCTCTCCCGCCAAGGCTTCTCCGCTTAATTTGAGCAGCACCCGTTTGTATACTGGTTTAGTCATCAAATTCCCCCATTCTATTTAGTTCGCTGTCAACCATTATAATTCCTGTTTATTTGCAGGATTTTTACCGGTAATTCAAAAGATAATTCCAAAAAAATTATAACTTAGTCTCAGATATAAATCAAGAGAACACTTGCGTGTTCCCTCGAGTTTAGACCGTAACGGTTTATTTTTTAAGTTGGTTTGCTACTTCTTCAGCGAAGTTTTCCTGTTTCTTTTCTAAGCCTTCGCCCACTTCAAATCGGGAAAATCTTCGAATGCTCAGGTTTTCACCGATTCTTGCGATTTTTTCGTTCAGTAAATCTCCAACGGTTTTGTCCGGATCCTTTACGAAAGGCTGCTCTAACAGACAAACTTCATTGTAGTATTTGCTGATTCTGCCTTCCACCATTTTCTCCACGATGTTTGCGGGCTTTCCTTCCGCCAGGGCCTGCTTGGTCAGGAAATCCTTTTCCTTTTGAATCTCTTCTGCCGGTACTTCTTCCTTTTTCACATAGGATGGATTTTCCGCCGCAATATGCATTGCAACGTCCTTTACAAAGGTTTTGAATTCTTCGTTCTTGGCAACAAAATCCGTCTCAGAGTTTACTTCCACCAATACTCCGATTCTTCCTCCGTGGATGTAGGCTTCTACCAATCCTTCGGAAGCCAGTCGGCCGGATTTCTTCGCAGCCTTGGACAGCCCTTTTTCCCGTAAGTATTCAATTGCTTTATCCATATCTCCATCGGTTTCCGTTAATGCTTTTTTACAATCCATCATTCCCGCAGCGGTTTTTTCCCGCAGTTCCTTTACCATTTTAGCACTGATCGTCATTATAAAAACCTCCCTTATATTATTGAAGGTAAGGATACAAGGGAAGTTCCCTTATACCCTTACCTTTAGAGTTCCTATCTATTTACTTTTCCTTACGCTTCGTTTTGTTCTCCCTGCTTACCTTCCAATACGGCATTTGCCATGGTGGCGGTAAGAAGTTTTACGGCACGGATGGCATCGTCGTTTCCTGGAATAACATAATCAATATCATCCGGGTCACAATTGGTATCCACCACACCGATTACAGGAATTCCAAGTTTATGCGCTTCTTTAATGGCATTTCGTTCTTTTCGGGGATCGATTACAAAAATTGCATCGGGGACTCCGTTAATGCCTTTAATTCCGCCTAGGAATTTTTCCAGTCGTTCCATTTCATTTCGAAGCTGGGTTACCTCTTTTTTCGGTAATACATCAAAGGTTCCGTCTTCGCTCATTTTTTCCAGCTCGAAAAGTCGGTCAATTCGCTTTTTGATGGTTTTGTAGTTGGTCATCATTCCACCTAACCACCGCTGGTTGACATAAAACATTTCGCACCGCTCGGCTTCCTTTGCGATGGCTTCCTGGGCCTGCTTTTTGGTTCCGACAAAAAGAATTTTCTTTCCGTCGGCGGATAAGTCCCGAATTACATTATAAGCCTCTTCCACCTTTTTCACGGTTTTTTGCAGGTCAATAATGTAGATTCCGTTTCGTTCTGTGAAAATGTACTCCGCCATTTTCGGGTTCCATCTTCGTGTCTGGTGTCCAAAATGCACACCGGCTTCCAATAATTGTTTCATTGATATTACAGACATATCTGCACCTCCTTAGTTTTTCCTCCACTTTACTCATCTTCTCCCAGGACTTAAAAGTTTTTTAAGCACTCCCGGGACAATCCTAAAGTGTGTGTTTTTATCACTCAAACATACTATCATAGATCAATGATTTAAGCAATAAATTTCTGCGGCTTTTTCAAATTCGGGGGATAAAAAAACGGCAGAGTCCTCTGCCGTTTTATCCTACGCTATCAGTACTTTTCAGTGCTTTTTGAAGTCGAATCTTACTTGTTTCGGATGCTTCGCAGTTCGTCCAGTAAAAAGTCATTAAGAATTTTAATGTGGGTACCTTTCATACCGAGAGATCGGGACTCAATAACCCCTGCACTCTCGAACTTTCGAAGGGCGTTTACGATTACCGAACGGGTAATTCCCACACGGTCCGCAATTTTACTTGCTACCAGTAAGCCTTCTTTTCCATCCAGTTCGTTAAAGATGTGTTCCACCGCTTCCAGTTCTGAATAGGAAAGGGTTCCCACGGCCATTTGTACAACCGCTTTTTTACGGGCCTCATCCTCAATTTCATCGGTCTTTGCCCGAAGAATTTCAAGTCCCACCACGGTGGCACTGTACTCCGCCATTACCAGATCCTCATCTTCAAACTCGTCTTCCATTTTCGCAAGCACCAGGGTTCCGATCCGCTGACCGCTGCCGTTGATCGGTACAATGGTTACCAGCTTATTGTAGCTTTGTACATCGTATTTAAAAATTTCCAGTAATTCGTCCTTGGTGATGTTGTGCTTGGTTTCCTGGATTTTTAACAGCTGGGTGTTGTATTCTTCAGGAAATCTTTTCTGTCCGGTTTTCTCGTCGGTCACAATCGGACAATCGGAAGAATCCGTCAGACTGACGCCTAAGACCTTTCCTTTGGAACTTGCCACATACACGTTGGCGTCCAGCACCTCACTTAAAATTCTGCTTAATTCGTTGAACGATACCGCATGTTCGCCGGACTGCTGTAAAATCTTATTTACTCTTCTTGTTTTTGCCAGTAATGAACTGCTCATACTTTTTTCCTCCTCTGTTTATATTTGGGGATATTTTTAAGGTTTTTATATTTTGGTTTTTCTATTAAAAATACAAAAAATTCAAAATCATCAGTCATTAATTCTATCCCTTAGTTGTGCATTATACAAATATGCACTATGCATGAATATTATCATATTTTTCGCTAATTTACAATGTTTATTTTAAAATATTTTGAATTGTTTATTCCGAGACTACAATTTTATGCTTGCACTCCTTATTGGTGCATTCCAGGCGTTCTTCTTTTTTGGTCTTCTTATAAACCATAACCGATCCGCATTTGGGACAGGGATCCTTGGCCGGAGGATTCCAGGAGATAAAGTCGCACTCGGGATACCGGTCGCAGCCGTAAAAAAGCCGGCCTTTTTTGGACTTTCGCTTAATCACGTCCCCCTCTTTACACTTGGGACAGGTTACCCCGATTTTATCGACGATGGGTTTGGTGTTTTTGCAGTCCGGATAATTTGCACAGGCTAAAAACTTTCCGTAGCGTCCGTATTTGATCAGCATTTCCGCTCCGCATTTTTCGCAGATCTCATCACTTTTTTCCACCACTTCAATTTCTTTCATATGCTCCTCGGCGTCCGTCATCATTTTTTCAAAGGATCCGTAAAAATCTCTGATGATGGATTTCCACTGGACATCCCCTTCCTCCACTTTATCGAGCTTGCTTTCCATTTCCGCGGTGAAATTGACGTCAATGATCTCCGAGAAAAACTCATCCAGGGTTTCAGTCACCAGCACTCCCAGTTCCGTCGGAACCAGGTATCTTCCGTCCTTTTCCACATAGCCCCGGGCAAGGATCGTCGAGATCGTTGGGGAATAGGTACTGGGTCTTCCGATGCCCAGCTCCTCCATGGTTTTTACCAGGGTGGCCTCGGTATATCGGGCGGGGGGCTGGGTAAAGTGCTGCTTCGGGTCAAGCTTGATCAGCTTTACTTTTTCCCCCTCCTGCAATAACGGCAGGAAGGTATCCTCCGAGGTGCTGGAAAAAGAATAGACCTTCATAAATCCGTCGAAATTTAAAATGGATCCGCTGCCTTTGAAGATATAACCCTTGGCTTCCAGTTCCACGGATATCGTATCAAATACCGCCTTGGCCATCAGACTTGCCACGGCTCGTTCCCAAATCATTTTATAGAGTCGGAACTGATCCCGTTTTAAGGACGCCTTAATCGAATCCGGAGTTAGTCGGACATCGGTGGGTCGGATGGCTTCATGGGCATCCTGGGCTCCTTTTTTCAGCGGCTGGACCTTTGCTTTTCCTTTTTCCAGATATTTCTCGCCGTATTCCTCCGCCACAAAGTCCCGGATACTCTGCTGCGCCTCGGTGGAAATCCGGGTGGAGTCGGTACGGATGTACGTCACCAGTCCCACGGTTCCGTGGCCTTTTACGTCAATCCCTTCATAGAGCTGCTGGGCCAGGGACATGGTTTTTTTCGTGGAAAAACTCATTTTATTGGAAGCTTCCTGCTGCAGGGAGCTGGTGGTAAAGGGTTTTTGAGGACTTCTTTTTTTCTGTCCTTTCTTTACGCTTTTCACTAAAAAGTCTTCCTTTTCCACAGCCTTTAGGACTTCCTGTACCGCTGGTTCATTTTTCAGGTCTTTCCTTCCCTTGGGGTCCTTAAAATATTTGGCGGGGAAATTTTCCCTTTGATCATTTTGAAACTCGCCCTCAATGGACCAGTATTCCTCGGGCTTAAAGGCTTTGATTTCCTCTTCCCGTTCTTTAATCATTTTGGATGCAACGGACTGTACCCGTCCGGCACTGAGGCCCTTTCGAATCTTTTGCCACAGCAGCGGACTGATCTTATACCCCACCAGCCGGTCCAGTACCCGCCTTGCCTGCTGGGCATTTACCAGGTCCTCGTCGATTTCCCGGGGTTCTTTGATGGCCTTTTGTACGGCGGCTTTGGTAATTTCGTTGAATTCAATCCGCTTGATATTGCTCTGTTCCTTTGACAGGGCTTTGGCTAAATGCCAGGAGATCGCTTCCCCTTCCCGGTCAGGGTCAGTGGCAAGAAAGATTTTGGATGCTTTCTTTGCCTGCTTTCTAAGTTCCTTTAACACCGGTCCTTTTCCCCGGATCGTAATATACTCCGGTTCGAAGTCCTCTTCTATGTTTACCCCAAGCTTGCTTTTCGGAAGGTCTATTACATGACCTACCGATGCTTCTATGGTGTAGTTTCTTCCTAAAAATTTCTTTATCGTTTTTGCCTTGGCGGGTGATTCCACAATTACTAGGGATTTTGCCAATTCAAACACCTCCACTGTCTGTCTCAATTTTAACATTATAACAATTTATCGATTCACTGTAAATGATTTTCCCGCCAGCCGGGTAATATAGCCCTTCAATTCCAGGGAAGTCAGCAGAATATTCAAGGACTGTATATCAATTTTCGTCTGATAAAAAAGACTGTCCAAATCCATCGGAGTTCTTTTCAAAGAGCGATAGATCAGCGCCTCAGCGTCGCTTAAATCCCGCAGGATATCGGCTTCAGTCCCTTTGTCGGGAAGCTCGGTCCCGCCGGGAAGTTCTGCGAGGATATCCTCCACCTCGGTAATGATTTTGGCCCCGTCCCGGATCAGCCGGTTGGTTCCCCGGCTCTTTTCACAGTTGATGTTTCCCGGCAGGGCAAAGATCTCCTTTCCCTGCTCCAACCCATATTCCACGGTGATCAGGGAGCCGCTTTTTTCCCCCGCTTCAATTACCAGCACTCCGTCGGAAAGACCGCTGATGATCCGGTTACGCTGGGGAAAATGATGTTTCAGCGGCTCTTCCCCAAGAAAAAATTCACTAAGTACACAACCCTGCTTCTGTATGTTTTCCATTAAGCCGTGGTTTGACGGCGGGTAGGGAATATCAATTCCCGAACCCAGCACCGCTGCGGTATAGCCCTGGTTTTCCACGGCTCCCCGGTGACTCTCGGTATCAATTCCAAGGGCCAGGCCGCTGATAATGCCGATCCCCCGGTCCGTCAGTTCCTTTGCGAACTTCTTTGCAGCCCACTTTCCATAGGGGGTGGCGTTTCGCGCCCCGACCATGCCGATGGTAAGACGGTCTCCGGGAAGCGCTCCCCGGTAAAAGAGGACAAAGGGAGGATCGTAAATTTTTTTAAGTTTCTCCGGGTACTCCCGGTCGGCGACGGTCACCGTCTGCACCTTCGATGCGGAAAGTTTATCTTTCGTTTTATGCCAGTATTCTTTCGTACGAAGATTCACAATTTTTACAGCGGATTTGCTTCGTTTCCCCAGGGCCTGGTAGATTTCCCGACCCTCCGCTTCCCATATTTTTTCGATATCGCCGAAATAATTTTCCAATTTGTGAATGGCGCTGTAGCTTATCCCTTGAATACTGCTAAGCCATATATAAACCTCTCGTTTTTCCAAACTGCGATCCTCCCATCGATTTTTTTCACCCTATACCCAATCGGGTGTTCCCCTAAACGAAAACAAAGAAAAAGACCCTGTTTTAGGGTCTATTCTCCAAGGGTTACTCAAAATAACTTTCAATCGGTCGGGTTTCATTGTTGGGATAATCCACCACATTCCCTTCCCAGGTACGGATTTTGACAAAGTCCTTGCCTCTAGAGAGCATGTACTGGGGAAGAATCGGGGTTTTCCCTTGTCCCTTCGGCGCATTGACGATATACGTAGGAATGGCCATTCCCGAAGTGTATCCCCGAAGATATTCCATAATTTCAATACCGTCGTCAATAGAGGTATTAAAGTGTGTGGTTCCGATTACGTGCTTTGCATGGAAGATGTAGTAGGGCCGCACTTTGCTTTTTAACAGTTCATGATTCATCAGCCGCATCACAAACTTATCATTATTAACTCCGTTTAACAGCACTGCCTGATTCCCCATAGGGACTCCTGCCTTCGCCAGTTTATGGCAGGCTTCAATGGTCTCGGGAGTAATCTCCTGAGGATGATTAAAGTGTGTGTTGATAAACACCGGGGAATACTTCTCCACCATCGCTAAAAATTCATCATCCACCCGCTGGGGCATGGTTACTAAGGTCCGGCTGCCTAATCGGACATAATCAACGGTTTCAATGCTGGTGACTTCCTTCAATAGCCAGTCCAGCATGCTGTTGGACAGCGTTAACGGGTCGCCTCCGGTAATCAGTACGTCCCGGATTTCCGGATTGTCCCGGATGTAGTCGATGGATTCCTGTAATATTTCCCGTGACTGATGCTGGTCGACACCGCCGATGTTTCTTCGTCGCTGACAGTGACGGCAGTACATGGCGCACTCGTTGGTGACGTTGATAATTAATCGGTCAGGATATCGCCGGGTAATGGAGCCCGCAGGATTGGTAAATTCCTCGCCCATGGGGTCTGCATCCCCTTCAAGATCTTCGATTTCCACCCCGGTGGGTATGGACATCAGCTTGATCGGACAATACTTGTTGTCATCATCGATCAGCGTGGCGTAATAGGGAGAAATGGACCATCTAAACTGCTTACCGACGTTTCGTATGTCTTCCACTTCTTTATCGCTCAAATAAATAATCTCCTTTAATACGTCCACATCGGAGATTCGATTTTTTAACTGCCACTGCCAGCTGTTCCAATCCTCTTCCGTGGCATCGAACATTTTCAGCATTTTATTTTTTTTCGCTTTAGCACTTTTTAATTGTTTTTCCGACGTTCCCTTGGGAATCGAATCCTTAACTTCCAGGTAATCCTCAATTCTTGCATGAAGTTCTTCCGCTCGCTGTAACGATATTTCTCTACTTTTTGGGTTGGTATTGCAATCCAAATTGAACTCCTCCTTTTTAGTCTCTCTAAATATTTATCTATACGCAAATCCTCTACAGAACTTTTCTTTCGACGCCTCAGTTTCTCAAATACCCTGTGAAATAGTTTGAATATTGCATGGGGATGGAAAATCTTGCAAATAAATTAACGAAGGGTAGCCACTGTAGAAAACCACGAAAAGCATGATAAGGTATCAATACTCTTATAAAAATATATGTTAGCACACCGGTGAATTTATGTCAAACCTCTGTGTTAACTGAAAGTTTCACAGTAGGCTTTATTATTTTACCCGTATTTCCCCATCTTTAAACATTGCCCCGTTGATCAAAACCTAAATTTTTCCCCCTGATTTTGAAGGATTTATTTCACTCCGCGGCGAATATAGTAGTAAAATAAGCCTAGGCGAAGGAGGGGTTTTTCTTGCAAAAAATTCAAAGCTGCTGTATCGAAGGGTTGGAAGTCTATCCGATTAATGTGGAGGTGGATATGGATACCGGTCTTCCCATGGTGATGATCGTCGGACTTCCCAATACCGCCGTGAAAGAATCCAAGGACCGGGTCCGCTCGGCTCTGAAAAATAACGGCTATGACTTTCCCCTTAAAAGAATTACGATTAATCTCTCTCCCGCCTATACGCGAAAGGACGGCACCCACCTGGACCTGCCCATCGCCTTAGGCCTGCTCGGCGCCTCAGGGCAAATTCCAGACTTAGGCGGCGAGGATACCCTTTGTTTCGGAGAACTCTCTCTGGACGGAAAAATCAACGGAGTCCGGGGGGTACTGCCCATGCTGCTGAAAATGCGGGAACTCGGATACCGCCGGGCACTGATTCCCGCTGAGAATCTGAAAGAGGGCCGCTACGTCGAGGGAATGGAAGTCCTGGGATTTAAAAGCCTGAAGAGTCTGTTGGGCTTTTTAGCAAAGGGGGAAATCCCCGACGGGATGACCGGTGCAGGAAAAAAATTCCCGGACAGGAAATCTTCGAAATCCCCTGTCGAAAACTTTTTGGATTTTCGGGACTTAAAAGGTCAGGAGGGCCTCAAACGGGGAATCGAGATTGCCGCCAGCGGTGCTCACAACATTCTTTTTATCGGCCCCCCGGGATCCGGCAAATCCATGGCGGCGAAAAGACTTCCGTCAATTTTACCGCCCCTCAGTTATCAGGAGTCCATCGAGGTTACGAAACTCTACAGCATTTCCGGGAAGCTTCCCTCGGAAGAGGGCCTTATTACCAAGCGGCCCTTTCGCAGTCCCCACAGCAGCAGTACCGCCGCTTCCCTTTCCGGGGGCGGCCTGATTCCCATGCCCGGGGAGATCTCCCTGGCCCATCACGGCATTCTTTTTCTCGATGAACTGCCGGAATTTGATAAAGGAGCCCTGGAACTTCTTCGACAACCCCTGGAGGACCGGGAAATCACCCTCTCCCGTTCCCATCGAAGTTTTACCTATCCGTCAAACTTTCTGTTTGCCGCAGCGATGAACCCCTGTCCCTGCGGCTACTATGGAGATCCGGTAAAAAGCTGCAGCTGTTCTGCCCGGGATATCCAGCGCTACCATCACAAAATATCGGGACCGCTTTTGGACCGGATCGACATTATTGTGGAGGTTCCCCGGGGGGAATATAAGCATCTGAACAGCCGGTCCCCCTCCCTGGACTCCAATACCATGGCAAAGCGGGTACTCGGCGCCCGAAAAATCCAGGAAGCCCGCTATAAAGAGTACGCTTTCAGCGCCAATGGCCTGCTGCCGGACCATTTGCAAAATCCGCTGTTTGCCCTTTCCAGGGAAGGGGAAGGGCTTCTCGCCCGGGCCTTTGATCAGTTTCAGTTAACGGCCCGGGGTTACCACAAGGTCTTAAAGGTGAGCCGAAGCATTGCGGATTTGGAAGGGTCCCCGGATATTAAGGCCCCCCATATTCTGGAGGCTCTTCAGTACCGTCAGACCCATTTACTAAGCCCGTAAGCTTCCCGCTCCTTCATCCCCAGGGACCCTCTTTCCAAAATTTTTATAAAGAAACAATGTAAAAAAATGAAACACTGTAAAAAAATGCCTTTCAGCACTTAAGGATGCTAAAAGGCATTTTCTATATGATTGATTACCGGTTCTTCTTTTCCTGCAAGCACATCCACGACGTCAAAACGCATCGATAGTTCCCCTCCGCTGAACTTTTCATAGGCGAGGTACTGCTCCGCCACCCGGCGAAGGGTCTGCTGCTTTTTAACATTCACCGCTTCAAATCCTTTTCCATAGCGTTGGGATTTTCGGGTTTTCACCTCGACAAATACCAAAAGACTTTCCTTTATGACAATAAGGTCAATCTCTCCGATTTTCGTCCGGTAGTTTCTGGTAAGCACCTTGAAACCGTTATCGATTAAATAGGCCTCGGCTAAGGATTCTCCCAGATTGCCGAATTCTTTATGGTTCAGCGTTTTGGGGATTAACTTTTTCCGGTTCAAATTCTCACGACTGTAATCCTTAGAATTCATAGCGTTCACCGGCGGCGGGCTTCGGCTGCAGGATTTTCTTTAGAAAGCTTCTCCGGTGAATCGGCGTGGGGCCGGATTTTAACAGGGCCTCCCGGTGAAACTTGGTACCGTATCCCTTATGTTTTTCGAAACCGTATCCCGGATACTTTTCCGAGAGCACCACCAGCTGCCGGTCCCGGGTAACCTTGGCCATAATCGATGCCGCAGCAATTCCCTGGACTTTACTGTCTCCCTGAATGATGCCTTCCTGGGGGAGACCGGTCTCTAAGGTTTCCGCATCAATCAGCAGATAATCCGGTACGACTTTTTCTCCTAAGGGGGTTTGAAGATTTTCTATGGCCAAAAGCATTGCTTTTTTCGTAGCGTTTTTGATATTGATCCGATCGATTTCTTCGTGGGATACTTCCCCGATGCCGATGGCCACCGCTTCCCGCTCTATGACGTCATAAAGCCTTTCCCGTTTTTTCGGCGAGAGTTTTTTCGAATCGTTAACCTCTTCCAATAAAAGACCTTCCGGCAGTATCACCGCCGCAGCGGTGACCGGTCCGCAAAGACATCCTCTGCCCACCTCATCGATGCAGGCAATATATCGATACCCCTGTTGATAAAGGGCCTTTTCCGCAGCTGATAAATCCACGTCTTTCCCTCCTCGAGCTGTTATTTTTCCCCGTCTTTGAGATCCTTCGGGGATTCCAGCGAGATTTTTGCAATCATGCCCCCTCGAAACTCGTCCAGCAGCACATTGGCCACCCGAAGGTAATCCACTTCGTTGCCTTTAAACATACAGCCCCGTTTTTTGGCAATGGTATCGAGCACTTCCAGGGCGGTAACTTCTTCGTCCATATTCTCCAGACCATAACGGTCGAACAGGTCCTTGGGATAATTGTTAAGCAGCGTCTCCACCAGTCTCAGTCCCAGGGTTTCCCGGTCCATGATTTCGTCCTTGATGGTTCCGACGAAGGCTAAGTTAAGGGCGGCTTTTTTGTCGTCCAGGCGGGGCCAGAGGATTCCCGGGGTATCCAGCATTTCCAGATCCTTTTGAATTCGAACCCACTGTTTCCCCTTGGTTACCCCAGGCTTGTTGCCGGTCTTGGCACTTTTCTTTTTCGCATACTTATTGATCATCGAAGATTTCCCCACATTGGGAATGCCAACGATCATCGCCCGTATAACCTCCCGTTTAATGCCCTTGGCCCGGCGGGCGGCCAGCTTTTCGGCTAGGAGATTCTTACTCTCATTGAGAAGCTGAGAGGCGCTGCTGCTGTCGATGGAGTTCATCGGAATCGCGGTGATTCCCTGTTCTTTAAAATACTGCACCCAGTCCTCGGTTACCCGGGGATCGGCCAAATCCTTCTTATTTAAAATGACAATTTTCGGCTTACCATGGACTATCGGGTCAATGTCCGGGTTTTTACTGCTTCTGGGGATTCTTGCATCAAGCAGTTCCCATACTACGTCCACAAGCTTTAACTGTTCCTTTAACAGTTCCTTGGTCTTTTTCATATGACCGGGATACCAGTTAATATTCATACCATCACATCCTTTTATTTAAAACAAAATAAGGGACTGTTTCCAGTCCCTTTGTCTGAGCGCTTATTTTTTTTCTTTGATTCGGTAAGCGGCTTTTCCTACACGGTCCTTTAAGTAATAAAGTCTCGCCCGTCGTACACTTCCCCGCTTGAGAACTTTTACTTCCACAACCTTGGGAGAATGCACCGGAAAAGTTCTTTCCATGCTTACACCATAAGCAATTCTTCGAACGGTAAAGGTCTCTTGGATGCCTCCACCCTGTCTTTTAATTACGATTCCCTGGAATGCCTGAATTCTTTCCCGGGTACCCTCTTTGATTTTTACATCAACACGAACCGTATCTCCAGGTCCGAATTCCGGTACATCGGACTTCAGTTGTTCCTTATCAATCATATCGATAATATTCATTGTATTACCTCC
Source organism: Clostridiales bacterium (assembly GCA_007120165.1). Taxonomy (GTDB): domain Bacteria; phylum Bacillota; class Clostridia; order Peptostreptococcales; family T1SED10-28; genus Isachenkonia. The sequence goes on along the minus strand of SKOH01000043.1, from coordinate 1,658 downwards.
TTCCTCACCAGACGTTCTTAAAGAATCCACTGTTTCCCAGAGGAACGCCTTTAATACTCTGCTATTATATCATAAGCCCCGGACCTCTTCAATGATAATTTTAGGAAATCCCAAACTTTTCACCGGAGGGTCTTAAGGCTTCAGCAGTTTATAATCCTCTTTACTAAGTTCTATCCTTTGGAAAAGATCGGGCCGGCGCTCTTTGGTAATTCTTAAGGCCTCGCTGCGTCGCCATTTTCGGATTTTTTCATGGTCTCCGGACAGGAGGACCTTCGGCACGTCCTTTCCTTCAAAGCTCGGCGGCCGGGTATACTGGGGATATTCCAACAGGCCGGAATGAATGGATTCATCCTCATAGGCCTCAGCACTGGAGAGCACCCCGGGAATCATCCGGCTGACGGCATCGATCATTACCATGGCGGGAAGCTCCCCGCCGGTCAGCACATAATCCCCGATGGAGATTTCATCGGTTACGATTTCATCGATTACCCGCTGGTCCACCCCTTCATAGTGGCCGCAAAGAAAAATCAGTTCCTCTTCCTTGGAGAGTTCCATGGCCATCTGCTGGGTAAACATTTTCCCTTTGGGGGAGAGGTAAATGGTTCTCGGGTTCTCGCTGCTGTTTTTTCTGATTTCCCGGTAAGCATCGATTATCGGCTGGGGGGTCATGACCATTCCGGAGCCGCCGCCGTAGGGATAGCCATCGACCTTTTGATGTTTGTTGGTGGAGTAGTCCCGAATCTGGTAATACTGAATTGAGAGTTTCTGATCCTCCTGGGCCCGTTTTATAATACTGCTGCCCAGAGGCCCAAAAAACATTTCGGGAAAGAGGGTCATTACATGGATTCTCATGGGAGCATCCCTTCAATCAGCTGCACCTTCATCCTGCCCTTTTCAATATCCACTTCTTTAATAAACTCCTTGGCTGCAGGAATCATCACTTCTCCGTACTCGCCCCGGATGATATAGACTTCACTGGAGCCTGCCTGAATTACATCCTCTAAGACTCCGATCCGCCCTTCCTTTTCGCTTTCCACCACTAAGCCGATTAAATCCTGGATAAAATACGTATCCTCCTCCAGGGCTTTTCGCTGGGTTTTTTCAATATAAAGATACCGGTTTTTCAGATACTCCACCTCGTTAAGACTATGATATCCCTTCAGATACATAATGATAAACCCTTTATGAGACTGAACCCGTTCTATATCAAACCGTCGGACTTCCGTTGTTTTCGGATCTTCTATGTATAGATAGTCCAGATCATAAAAGCGCTCCAAATCATCCGTCAGATGACGGACCTTAAGCCCGCCTTTGATTCCATGAAAATTGATAATCTGTCCGATCAGAATTTTTTCCATTTTTTACACCTCTAAATAATAAATTTTTCACACCGCTTGATAAGCTGATTGATAAGCTAAGGGCTGACAAACATCCCCCGTACTAAAATGTGATAAAAAAACAAGGATTAGGGGATCCTAATCCTTACATAATTTCTACAACCACTCTTTTGTTTTCTTTTACCGCAGCCGCCTTTACCACAGTCCGAATCGCCTTTGCAATTCTTCCCTGCTTGCCGATGACTTTACCCATATCTTCCGGGGCAACCCGAAGTTCCACGGTAACCGACTGGTCACTGACAACTTCCTTTACCGTTACCC
>SKOH01000205.1 GCA_007120165.1 Clostridiales bacterium | reverse complement strand
GAACCGGGGGAGGGTAACTGGACAGGTTACGGATTTGATCTACATCCCCAAGTGACCTTTATCTCCTCTTGTGTCCTCATTGTCTTTATTTTTCTTACCCTGATGTTTCAAGACCAGGCAACCGTGGCCTTCGACAATGCTTTGGGGGCCATTACGAATCAAGCCGGATGGTTTTTTATTCTGGTGGCAAACATCTTTATTGTGGCCGCCCTGTACTTTGCCTTTGGTAAATTCAGCAATATCAAGATTGGGGGAGCGGAAGCCCAGCCGGAATTTACTAAAATAGGCTGGTATGCGATGCTGCTCAGTGCAGGTATGGGAATCGGTCTGTTATTTTGGAGTATTGCCGAACCGATTTCCCACTTTGGAAATCCTTCTCCGATGTTTAATTTAACTCCTGGAGCCCCCGGGGCTGCGGAGGCGGCAATGACCACAACCTTTTTTCACTGGGGAATTCATCCCTGGGCTATTTACTCTATTGTAGGCCTGGGTTTAGCCTTCTTTGCCTTTAATAGAGGGCTTCCCTTAACCATCCGATCCATTTTCTATCCCATTCTCGGTAATCGAATCTACGGATTCTGGGGTAATTTAATTGATGTTCTGTCGGTTTTGGCCACTTTAACCGGACTTGCCACTTCCTTAGGTCTCGGTGTGCAGCAGATCAATGCAGGACTTAATTTTCTGTTCGGTTTCCAAATTGCCACTTCCACCCAGGTAATTCTAATTGCTGTAATTACCGGCTTTGCGACCATTTCTGTAGTAGCCGGTCTCGATGGCGGGGTAAAACGCCTAAGTGAACTTAACATGGGTCTGGCAGGCTTTTTTATGCTCCTGATATTATTTCTGGGTCCTACCGTATATATTTTAAGCGGCTTTACACAAAATCTCGGCCACTACATCACAAGCCTTCCCCAAATGAGTCTTTGGACGGAAACCTTCAGAGAAAGCAACTGGCAAGGAGGATGGACCATCTTTTATTGGGCCTGGTGGATCTCCTGGTCGCCCTTCGTCGGGATGTTTATTGCCCGAATATCCAAAGGACGGACGGTACGGGAATTTATCCTTGGAGTAATGTTGTTTCCCACCTTACTGTCCTTTCTGTGGATGGCCGTATTCGGGAACACCGCCTTATTTATGCAGACCAGGGGCATTGCCGATATTGCCTCTGCCGTGGCGATAGATGAATCCATTGCGTTATTTGCCATGGTGGAAAACCTGCCCTTTACCGGCTTTTTATCCATCGTGGGAATTGTGCTGGTTACTGTGTTTTTTGTTACCTCCTCGGACTCCGGTTCCCTCGTGGTAGACCACTTAACTTCCGGCGGAAAACTGGACTCTCCCGTGCCCCAACGGGTTTTCTGGGCGATTATGGAGGGGGTCGTTGCCGCCACTTTATTAATCGGCGGAGGACTGACTACTTTACAAACCGCTTCAATTACCACAGGGCTTCCCTTTGCCGTAATCTTACTGCTGATTGTTTATTCTCTGCGAGCGGGCCTTGCCCAGGAATACGATGTGGAAGAAACCGTCCGTAAGCAATTGGAATCCGTTGAAGAGAGTCATCTCCTCAACGAAGCCATCACCTCCGCGGTCCATGATGAAGCCTTGGTGGATCTTCCTGAGCAATTGAAAAACCCTAAGGACTTGAAGTCCCCTAAAGATCCAAAGTAGCGGTACGTGCAGACTATTGAGCCCCTTTTCCCTGAACTTTTCAGCAAAGGGGCTTTTATAATTCTGAAGGATTTCACCGGATTATGGGTATATAATTTTAAAATGGTGGAAGGTTTTGTTTTTCACCGGATTACGTGATAAACTGAAAGCTGTTTAGAAAAACATTTCATCAAAAAGCCACGGAATTCAAGAAATTCTTCGGGAGGAGCACTCTATATGAGGGAGAAAAATACCTTTACCAACTATTTAATTTTCATCAACGGGGCAATTTTTTTAATCATGTTTCTTATGGGCGGCATGGAAATCTTTGGAGATATCCGATGGCTGCTGGTTTTCGGAGCCCATTTCGGTCCGCTGATGATCGAGGAGGGACAGTGGTTCCGATTGATTACTTCCATGTTTATTCATGGAGGACTGATGCATATATTCTTTAATATGTATATTCTCTATATTTTTGGAAATTTAGCAGAGAAGGTTTACGGTTCCTATAAGTTTCTAACGATTTACATCACTACCGGGATTATCGCGGGCTTTACAACGCTGGTGGTAAACCCCCAAACCATTTCTGTCGGGGCTTCCGGAGCCATATTCGGCTTGATCGGACTTTTATTCGGCACCGGTTTCCGAAAGGATACCCCAAGCTTACTGAAGTCCATTACCGGCACTACCCTGCTTCCGATGATTTTAATTAATGTCTTTCTCGGTTTTACCGTTCCGTCGATTAACAATGCCGCCCATTTAGGCGGTCTATTCAGCGGTTTCGCCTTTGGGCTGTTAACCCCGGTATTAAAGTATTATTCCCGCTACAGCATCTGGAAACTTTCCTTCGGTCTTTCTCTTTTTCTATTAATCGGAAGCTTTGCTTCCCTGCTGGCTTTCATTCTTTTATAGTTGTTTATTTACCAGCTATTAAAACCTAAAAAAGAACTGCTCTTACTGAGCAGTTCTTTTTATTTTTCCTGTGCCTCCGAGAAAAATATTTTTCATCATTTTCCCTTCTAATTTCAGTTCGAAACCTGAAGACCTTAACTGTTCCATCGTTTTTCGGTTCAAATGGCAACCCTTGGCCAGTTTTTTCCAAAGAGGCGTTGCGGTATCAAAGGTCCTTCCCAGGGCTTTACTTTCCGGGCGGACATGTTCGATGAAAATGATCTTTCCGTCTTTTTTCAGTACCCGTCTGATTTCCTTCAGACCCTTTTCTACATCAGCAACGGTACAAAAAACCAGGGTAAACACTACCGTATCAAAACGCTCATCGGGAAAAGACAAGTTCATCACATTTTCCTCTCTGAAAATAAGTTTCAAGTTTTTATGGTTACTGCTCTTTTTTTTCAGTGCCTTACTCTTTAAATCCCGGTCCATCAACACCACGGATGATACCTGTTCCTCCCTGTAATAGGGGAGATTCAACCCGGTTCCTGCTCCGATCTCCAGCACGTCACCCGAGGCTTTTTTTATCAATTTTTTCCGCAGGCGCCTAAGCCCTGTTTTCTCAAGGGGTTCCATAAACAGATCATAGATTGTCATCCTCTGCCTCCTTAAGAAAGAAACCTTCCGGTCGGAATCAACAAGATATTCTTTTTTCTTTTATGCATCAATTTCATCCACCTTTGCGGCGAAAACAAAGTCGCTCTCACTTAACCCATCGATTTTGTGGGTCATTACCGTAAGTTCCACTTTACCCCAGGCTAAAAAGATGTCGGGGTGATGGCCTTCTTTTTCTGCAATTTCTCCTACCCGGTTGGTAAACTCCAAAGCCTCTTTGAAATTTTTGAATTTAAGGGTTTTTTCCAGGTGATGGTCGTCCACGACTTTCCAATCCTCTTTTAACTCTTTTTTGTACTTTTGAATTTCCTCATTTTCCATCGGGGGGGTCCCGATACTGCAGGGTATACATTTTTGTTCTGACAGTTTACTCATATTTTTACCTCCTTTTTCCTTTCACCGGTCTTTGTACGCCGTTGGAAATTACCGCTTACTTCTGTGAGGGCATTACCATACACCCTTAAAGCAGCAAAACTCTTTACAGATGCCTCTTATAATATCTTGTATCCTATTTTTTTAATTTTAAACATTCCAGCCTCTTCCTTTATCCGTTAAAGTTCTGATTGCTTTGATATTTTCCCCATGCTACAATGAGGAGGATAAAGATGTTTTATTCCCAAATTAAGGAGGTATTTTATGAATAAATTTACCCTTACCCCTAATGATACAACGCTGCTGGTGATTGATTTTCAGGAAAAGCTGCTTCCCGCCATCTACCGTTCAGAATCCACGGTGAAAAACGCGGAAATCCTGGTGAAAATTGCCAAAGCCCTGGAAATTCCCATTATCGTTACGGAACAGTATCCAAAAGGAATTGGCCCTACGGTAAAGTCACTTTCCTCTTTGATCGAGGACTTTCATCCAGTAGAAAAAATGAGTTTCAGTGCCTGCACGGAAGCGGTGGAAAATCAGCTTTCCAATGAGCCCCGCCAAAGAATTCTTATCTCTGGAATCGAAAGTCATGTCTGTGTGTTTCAAACGGTGCGGAGCCTTCTTAAGAAGGGTTATCAGGTGTATGTGGCAGCCGATGCTGTTTCTTCCCGGACAGAAGAGAACTACCGAAACGCGCTGTCTTTAATGCGGGATATGGGGGCGGTCATCACTAATACGGAAACCGTCTTGTTTGATTTGTTAAAGGAATCCACCCACCCGAAATTCAAAGAATTATCGAAACTTATACGTTAATGGAGGCATAGGATATGAACTACCAGGAAACCCTAGACTATATTCACGGCACATACAAATTCGGAAAGAAAATCGGACTTACCAATATTAAAGACCTGCTTAAGCGCCTGGGCAACCCGGAAAAACAGCTTAAAATCATTCATATTGCCGGCACAAACGGCAAGGGATCGGTGTCTTCTTTCATCCATGGCGGACTCATGGCCGCAGGCTACCGTGTGGGACTCTTTACTTCTCCTTTTTTGGAAACCTTTCGGGAGAGGATGCAGATCAATGGGGTAAAAATTTCTGAAGATCATTTAGTAGAATCCGCCGCCCGGATCAAGGAAAAAATTGAAGATATGGTCAATGAAGGGAAAAATCATCCTTCGGAGTTCGAAGTGGTCACTGCCATCGCACTGGATTATTTCCATAGGCAATCCGTAGACTATCTGGTCCTTGAAGTGGGTCTGGGTGGACGCTTTGACGCCACCAATGCAGTGGAAGAACCCATTCTTTCTATCATTACCAATATCGGATACGACCATACCGAGTACCTCGGGGATACCCTGGATAAGATTGCCTATGAAAAGGCGGGAATTATCAAAGAAGAAATTCCGGTGATCGTCTATCCTCAGGAAAAAGAGGCCTTAGAGACCATTCATAAGATTGCTGAATCAAAAAATGCTCCCTTAATCCCCGTGGATTTTTCTTCCTTGGTTTATGAAAAGGATTCATTACAGGAACAGATTTTTTCAGTGTCCGTGGGAAAGAGTCATTTTCCCGAACTGAAAATCCGTCTTTTAGGTTCCTATCAGATTTACAACTGCGTTACCGCACTAACCGCTTTAGAACACTTAAAGACTCGGGGTGAAATCTCCTACAGTCTGGCCGCGGTCAAGGAAGGCTTATACAGCACCCGCTGGCCGGGAAGGTTTGAAATTTTAAAAGAAAACCCGATAACCGTCATTGACGGGGCCCATAATCCCCAAGCGGCCATGGCTTTAACCAAAACCTTGAGACATCATTTACCCGAGACCCCAATTACCTTTGTGGTGGGCATGCTCCTGGATAAGGATATCCAAAGTTTCCTCGAGGAAATTGCGCCTTTAGGTGCGCGCTTTGTATTAACCAAACCCTTCGGGCCCCGGGCTGCAGAACCCGAGTATTTACAAGAAAAACTGCTGCCCTATGGAAAAACTATTTATTTGGAACCCCGGGTGACCAAAGCCATCGATAAAGCCTTCACCGTTACTTCTCCTAAAGAGGCCATCGTACTTGTAGGGTCTCTTTATATGATTGGAGAAGCCCGGACCTATATTCGACAAATGAGCTGAAGCATCAACCACTCATTTTCCCATAGGGGAAAATGAGTGGTTTTGTTTAATAATAGCTCGTTTTTTTTCTCGAGAACCTGATGACCAGCGCCCCTATCACGATTAATGCCGCTGCGGCTAAGGGAATTACCTGAAACAACAGGGTTCCGCTGTTGTTTTCCACACTGATCCCGATAAAGGCCCAAACAAATACCGCTGCAAAGAGAAAATCCCAGTAATACCTCACAAAGGCCAAGGCGAGGAGGGTACCGAT
>SKOH01000173.1 GCA_007120165.1 Clostridiales bacterium | reverse complement strand
CTAAGTTCTTTTTAAAAAGGAGTTTATTCTCCTCTTTTATTATTATAGATGTTATATCTTTCCCATATATTTTCCAACTTATTAAAATACTTCGTAATCTCTTCCTTTTCACGCATACCCACAGCTACGATTATCGCATTGATTAAGCTTAATGGAGCGACTAGGGAGTCAACAAAGGAAGCCATATTGCTTTTGGCAGTTAAAGTATAATTGCATATTTCATTTAAAGGTGAAAGAACCGTATCAGTGATGCCGACGATCTTAACATTTTGTTCTTTTATATATCTTAGGGCTTCAATGGTGCGGTTAGAATACCGGGGAAAGCTTATGCCGATCACAAGGTCATTTTCAGTAACTCTCAGTGTCTGTTCAAAAATATCACTGACTCCATAACCTACAATACGAACATTATCTAAAATCATATTTAGGTAAAAACCGAAATATTCTGCTAGGGCAGTAGAACTTCGAAGACCAACAATATAGATCTTATCTGCTAAAAAGATTTCATTAATAACTTTTTGAAAAACATCATAATCGATATTGTCTAAGGTATAGTGAATGTTTTCCATGTCGGAACGTAATACTTTACGAATAATATCCCCTTCGTTTGAGTACTGTGTCCCCATTTCAACTCTTTGGACGGTAGTTAGTTTTGTTTTAATGATCTCCTGAAGACCTCTTTGTAGTTGAGGGTATCCTTCGAAACCTAAGGTATTGGCAAAGCGAACAACGGTTGATTCGCTGACGCCGACCTTTTGACCAATTTTAGAAGCTGTCATAAAAGCTGCTTTATCATAGTTATTAATAATATATTCAGCAATGAGTTTTTGGCCCTTACTTAGTTTAGCGAACTCTTTTTTGATTTGATTGATTAAGTCTTTTTTATCATCTACCATATCAGTGTCCATCCCACCATTTATATATTTTTTCTTTAAAACAATTATAACATAAAATCATTAAGTGTGGTTGGAAACTAACTTGTATCCTTCTTGTAAAGCTAAACGATTCAGTTCCTGGGTTCCTGGCGGAACTCTTTTTAAAACTGCTTGTTCTAAACTTTCTTTTGTAACAACCGTTGTCGCTTGTTGGATAACACCAAGGGCGACAATGTTAGCAACCATGGATTTTCCCACCTCGTGGGTTGCCGTTTCAATAACAGGAATTTGGATGATTTTATAGCTGGTTTCGATATTGTCAAAATCCACATCGGAGTCAATGATCAATATACCGTCGTCCTTAAGATCTGGAATGTACTTACAATAGGATTCCCTAGTTAAACACAGCAATACATCGGAGTTTTGGATTTTCGGGTAAAATATTTCTTCATCACTGATTATAACTTCTGCTTTACTTGCGCCCCCTCTGGCTTCAGGGCCATAGGACTGAGATTGAATTGCATTAAGATCATCTAACAAAGCAGCTTCCGCAAGGATGATACCGGCGAGAATTAATCCTTGGCCTCCGGAACCTGTTAAACGGATTTCAGTACGATTTGCCATCTTAATCCTCCTTCGTAAATTTATCCACAACTTTATGATATTCTTCACAAAATTCTGGTTGTATTTTATTTACAAATTCTCCAATGATCAACTTACCTTCTGTTTTTTCCGGGGGTAATTTAGCGGCTACTTTTTTATCCAATGTTGTATCCTTCAGATTGATCATCATTTCCGCAGCATTTCCTTTGCGATTTTTACGTCCGTAATAAGTAGGACAAATACTGATGCCCTCAACCACAGAAAATCCTTTGTTTTCAAGTGCATTTTCAATATTTTTTTCCAACTGCTTTGCATGATATACGGTTCCTCGAGCCACATAAGTTGCTCCTGCCCCCTCAGCTAATCGACAGATATCGAAGACATTATCGACGTTTCCATAGGGTGCTGTGGTTCCTAGTTCACCATGGGGTGTAGTGGGTGAATACTGCCCGCCGGTCATACCATAGATATTGTTGTTGAAAATGATTGTTGTTATGTCAATGTTACGTCTGGCTGCATGAATCAGATGATTTCCGCCGATGGCGGTGGCATCTCCGTCTCCGCTGATGACGATAACTTTCAATTCCGGATTAGCAAGTTTCACACCGGTTGCAAATGCCAATGCCCGACCATGAGTGGTGTGTAAAGTGTTAAAATCCATGTAACCGGGGGCTCTAGAGGAACAGCCAATTCCTGAGATAATACAGACTTTTTGTTTATCATAACCCAAGTTTTCGATAGCTTCTGCAATTCCCCGCATAATAATACCATGACCACAACCGGGACACCAAATGTGTGGCAATCGGTTCATTCGAAAATTGTTTTCTATTAACTTACTTGCTACAGCCATTTATAGAACCTCCTCAATCTTATTTCGAACCTCGGTAGGCGTGATTGGTTCGCCATTCGCTTTTCCAAGCAAGGATACTTCACAGTTTTTTCCCGCTACACGATCCACTTCATAAAAGTACTGTCCTAGATTCATTTCGGCAACCAGAATCTTATTGACGGTTTTACTTAACTCAGTGATTCTTTTTTCCGGGAAGGGCCATAGAGTTTTGACTTTAAAAACGCCGACTTTTTTTCCGGCCCGTTGAGCTTCCCGTGCAGCGCTTAAAACGCTTCTAACGGTTCCTCCATAGGAAAGTATCAGAAGGTCCATATCCTCTGTGTAGTACTCATCGTATAATATGATATCATCCAGGTTGTTCTCAATTTTCCCCATAATGCGGCTCATAAGGACCTCAGTAACTGTGGTATCATTTTTGGGAAAACCAAATTCGTCGTGCATCAGACCGGTTACATGGAATCTGAATCCTTCGCCGAAGGCTGCCATTTTAGGCACTTCAAGATTATTATCATAGGCTTTATAGCTTTCTTTTTCGCTTTCATCCGGGGTTACTCGATCAAAGATTTCTATTTCTGAAGGGTCAGGAATTTCTATTTTTTCTCTCATATGACCAATAATTTCATCCAGCATAAGGAAAACCGGAGTTCGATACTTTTCAGCAAAATTAAAGGCCTGAATGGTCAAATCATAGGTTTCTCGGATAGAACTTGGGGTAAGGGCAATAACCGGGTGATCTCCATGGGTTCCCCACTTTGCTTGCATAACATCACTTTGGGATGGGGCTGTAGGCAAACCGGTACTTGGTCCTCCCCGCTGCACGTCTACAATAACACAGGGGATTTCAGTCAGCATAGCGTATCCAATGTTTTCCTGTTTCAATGAAAAACCTGGACCACTGGTTGCAGTCATAGATTTCAGGCCAGCCAACGATCCTCCGATGGTCGCAGCCATTCCTGCAATTTCATCTTCCATTTGAATAAATTTACCTCCGACCCGGGGTAATCTCTGGGCAGAGATCTCTGCAATTTCCGTAGAGGGAGTGATGGGATAACCGGCAAAAAATTTCATCCCTGCGGCAAGAGCCCCTTCAACACAGGCTTCATTTCCTTGCATCAACTTTACATTTTTACTGGGCATTTTCTTCCTCCTCTAAATATATTGCAAAATCCGGACATCGAAGTTCACAAAGACCGCATTTTATGCATTTTTCTATATCAGTAACATGAATCTTATCTTTTTTCAGTTCAAGGATTTTCACTGGACAAAAAGCAACACAAATCCCACATCCTTTACACCAAGCTCGGTTTGTTTTCAATGATACATTTTTTTTATCCGACAAGTATTTCCTCTCCTTTCAAGTGATCAAACTATGCTCTCAAATACAAGAATAGCAAAGTTCCCAGGCATATGCAAGTTCTATTTCAAAATTAATTGAAAAATCAAAAAAGATGCAAGTTTTATTTCAAATAATGCAATTAAATTCTCTACTACCTAAGTTGAATTGTAATTCGCCCGAAAAAGATACACCATCATGCAATGGTAAATTATAAACTTGCAATTTAAAAAAAGCCAAATCCGATCTCGGAATTTGGCTTTTTTTTAAATCTCAGTTTAAATTGGATGAGTTTTATCTTCTTCATTGTATAAACTGCTCTCAATTTTGTATTTCTCTGCAAAACGTTTTTTAAAGAAGGGAAGAGCAACTTGTGGAAACAGCGCATAGGATAAAACATCTTCTTCCTGTTCCATATATTCTTTCATTTCCTTTCGGATAATATCCAGCTGAGGCTTGATATTATCTGCAGGGCGACAGGTGATCACTTCTTTGTCACCAATGATTTTTTGTATTACTTCAGGATTCATTGGTTTAGGGGGTTGCCCGTAAAGACCGCTTACGTAATCCCGTACTTCCTTGGGCACCATTTTATAGCGCTCCCCGGTAATTACGTTAAATACCGCTTGAGTGCCCACAATTTGGCTCATAGGAGTTACCAAGGGAGGATATCCAAGATCTTCCCGTACTTTAGGAACTTCCTTTAGTACATCATCGAGCTGGTCTTCTTTTTTTTGTGCTTTTAGTTGGGAGATTAGATTGGATAGCATACCTCCAGGAATTTGATAGATTAATGTATCTGCGTCTACTCCAAGGACTTTCGGGTCTATTAAGCCCTCTTTCAAATATCGGTCTCGAAGGGGTTTAAAATAATCAGCAACCTCACTGAGCTGTTTTAACTCTAAGCCCGAATCGTATTTGGTTCCCTGAAGGGCGGCCACCATAGGTTCTGTAGGAGGCTGAGAAGTACCCAGGGCAAGGGGAGAAATAGCTGTATCCACGACATCGGCACCTGCTTCGATGGCTTTTAGATAGGTCATGGAGGCAACACCACTGCTGTAATGTGTATGCATTTGAACCGGTATTTTTATGGTTTCCTTCATGGCCTTAACTAAGTCGTAAGCAACGTAGGGCGTTAAAATTCCCGACATATCTTTGATACAGATGGAATCAGAACCCATATCTTCCAGCTGTTTCGCTTTTTTAACATAATAATCGATGTTATGCACGGGACTTAAGGTGTAGGATATACAACTTTGTGCATGGGCCCCTTCTTTTTTTGTGGCTTCCAGAGCGGTAATGAGATTTCGAGTATCATTTAAAGCATCGAAGTTTCGAATGATATCAATGCCGTTATAAACCGCTCGCTTAACGAATTCCTCCACTACATCATCAGCGTAATGCTTATAGCCCAAAATGTTTTGACCCCGAAGCAACATTTGGAGTTTTGTATTTTTTACATTTTTTCTGATTTTTCGGAGTCTATCCCAAGGGTCTTCATCAAGATACCTTAAACTGGAGTCGAAAGTAGCGCCCCCCCACATTTCTAAAGAATGGTACCCCACCTTATCCAAGGCTTCTAAAATGGGTATCATATCTTCGGTTCTCATACGTGTAGCTAAAAGGGATTGGTGGGCATCCCGTAAAACGGTTTCCGTAAACTTAATTTGTTTTGGCATGAAAATCCTCCTTTAAATTAGTTACTGTTTTTCTATCGTAATTTTTCTATCATATAAATTATTGGTGGACAATGGTCATTGTATGGCATAGAACCTTGAAAAATTCTAAACTCATGATTTGATAGATTTTCCAAATAGTTTTCTACAGCTTGTTTTTCCAGTCCTCCTCCCGGATGGCGGTAATAAATAATAATAGATACTATCCCGCCTACGTTTAACAGGGAAAATGCTGATTGAAGGGATTTTATAGTGGACCGGGAAAGCGTAACTATTGATTTGTCGCCTCCCGGAAGATACCCTAAATTATACATAAATACATCTACAGATTCTAGAATGTATTTATCGAAATTCTCGTGGGAATCTTTTATGCACAGAATTTCAGATTCCAGTTCAGAGCTATAGCCATGATCTTTTAAAAGCTTGAGAGTATGGTTTACAGCAGTTTCCTGTATATCAAAAGCATATACGATACCCTTCGGAAGGACATTTTGGCATAAAAATAATGTATCATAGCCGTTCCCCATAGTTGCATCCACTACGACTCTGCTATTTTTGATCTTATTTTCCAACAGCAGGTGTGCTATTTTTGTGCTGTTAATTAGAGGATTTATTGACATATGGATCTTCCTTTACAAGGTTTATTAAAGAACT
>SKOH01000084.1 GCA_007120165.1 Clostridiales bacterium | reverse complement strand
GAAATTACTGTTATCCAGTCTGTCGACTGCGATTTATGAGGACATCTATTATATAGTAATCGGCAGAAGCTTTTCCGTTACCCAGCTGGGCTTTTATACAAAAGCCCGGGGGCTCAGTGTTGGGGTGCTGACCACAATTACCTTATCCATTCAGAGCGTAAGCTACCCGGTTTTAAGTCAATTACAAGATAATGAAGTAACGCTGAAAAGGGGATTTAAAAAGCTCATAAAAACAACCGCGTACATTGTTTTTCCGGTAATGACAGGCTTAATCGCCATAGCACCGAACTTCATTGAGGTTTTACTTGGTGCAAACTGGCTGGAGATTATTCCTTATTTTCAAATACTATGTATCGGGGGTATGCTCTTTCCGATTCATGCAATCAATTTGAATGTGCTGAAAGTAAAAGGGCGATCGGATCTATACCTAAGAGTCAACTTGCTAAAGAAGCTGGTCGGTGTCACCACCGTGGCCATAGTACTGTACTTCAGTTTAGGAATGATAGGCTTAATGTGGGCTACCGTGGTGAGTTCTTATATTGCTTTATTTATCAACTCCTATTATACCAAGGAGATGATCGGTTATTCCCTGCAGGATCAAATTAAAGACATGTTACCGGCCTTTTCCTTAGCCGTAGTGATGGGAGGCGCGGTTTATATCGCCGGGCATCTGCTTTTATTGAATCAATTGCCGGAGTTAATCATACAAATCGTATTTGGCGCAACGTTTTATATTGTGGCCAGTAATATATTTAAAATAAAGGCGTACCTTGTGATTCTGGAAATTCTTAAGAAAAATGCAGCCAAAATTCTAAGTAGATAAGGTGATCGGTATGAAACACAGGATTAGAAAATTACTAAGAAGTTTTGGATATGATATTCGAAAAGTTCCACATTTGAGCCATGCCAGGGCCAATAGGAGCAAAGGGCATATCATTGAAATGATCGGACCCTCAGGGGTAGGAAAAAGCACTGTATACAACAGTCTGTTTGGGGAGTATAAAAAGGACTGGTATACCCGAAGTCAGTTGAGGCCCGTAGCAGAAGTCAACAATGAGTTTATAAGACTGGAGGACCGGTTCCTGAATGAAATCTATTCCACCCTTTTAAAAGATAAAGTAAATAATCTGTTCAGCCGTAATTACTCACTACAAAAAAAGTATCAGCTTTTAAAATTTATGAACGATGAAGTTGCCGTGGATATCATTGCAAATTCCCAACTACTGAATAAAGGGCTGTTTTCTGATGAGGGCCTGACCCATAACTTTGGAGAGGAACTGATTGCCCTAGAATACAAACTGAAGAATAAAGAGAATGCATGCATCAGTAATGCATGCATCAGTAAGGAAGGAATGGAATCCTTTTTTCGCTTTCGCTCGATCATATCGATTACCGCTTCCACGGAATATATAAAGGGGAATTTGAAAAAAAGAAGCCTTAAACTTGAAAAAGAAGGGAGGAGTAATAATCAAAATGATTTTTATAAAATCATTGGAGAAGAGCATCTAGACGAGCACATCCAAAGGATATCCCAGGAGAATAAAAAACTGATACAGGTTGCTGAAAAGTACGGTGCCGAGGTGTTAACAATAGATGTAGAGAAAGAAAAGAAAAAGGAAATTAAAAAAAGCGTTGGGGATTTTATTAAGAAGGTTTTATAAATCTTTGAGAAAATTTAACCACGGAGGTGATGGATTTGAAACACATGATCAGACAACTTTTAAGAGATTTAGGTTATGATATTCAAAAAACACCCCAGGTGGGAAAAGACAAGCCTAATAAAACCAAAGGCCATATCATTGAAATGTTAGGTCCCTCAGGAGTAGGTAAAACCACTTTATACAATAGGGCCCTGGTTAAATATAAGAAAGACTGGTATACAAGCAGGCAGTTGAGAGCTTTGGTGGAATTTGATAATGAGTTTATAAAGTTTGACAGTACCCCGCTAAAGGAGATCTATTCAATACTTTTGAAGAATAAAGCGATTAATGTCTGGGAAAGCAATCGTTCCCTGGAGGAGAAGTATCGGCGGCTGAAATACATGATCGATGAAGTCGCGGTGGATAGAATAGCAAGTTCACAGTGGTTGAGTAGAGGGGTGCTTTCGGACAATGGCTTAACGCATAACTTCGGAGAGGAAATTATTGCTTTGGAAGACAAGCTGGAGAAAAAAGAGCTTACTTCAATAAGCAAAGAAGGCATGCAGGCGTTTTTTCGGTTCCGATCGATTATATCAGTAACCGCTTCCACGGAATATATTAAATATAACTTGAAAAAAAGAAATCTTGAGTTAAAGAAAACAGGGAGTGCCAATAACCCCAACAATTACTACCGGACCATCGGCAAAAATTACTTAGAAGATTATATCCTAAGCATTTTTGAGGAGAATAGAACAATGGTGGAAGTTGCTAAGAAGTACGGGGCCGGGGTTTTGACCATTGATGTGGAAACCGAACAGATGAAGGTGGTTGAAGAAAAAATTACAGATTTTATAGAGCAGTCACTAATACGGCAAAGTATTTATAATAAGCGAGGTGAGTAGTCATGAAATCCATCCAGGTTACAAAATCTTCTATGCCCTACTATGAAGACTATGTAAATGAAATCAAAGAATTATGGGAAAACCGCTGGCTTACCAATATGGGGATAAAACATCAAAGGCTGGAAGCGGAACTCAAAAATTATCTGGATATCTCCGGGCTAACCCTGTTTGTAAATGGGCATATTGCCTTAGAGACAGCACTGCAAAGCTTTAATCTTGAAGGCGAGGTGATCACGACCCCATTCACTTTCGCTTCCACCACCCAGGCCATTGTAAGAAATGGCCTGACGCCGGTGTTTTGTGATGTGAATCCGAAGGATTATACGATGGATACTATGAAAATTGAAGAGCTTATTACCGAGCGTACCGCAGCGATCCTTCCCGTCCATGTCTACGGAAATCTGTGTAATATGGAAGCGATAGAGAAGATCGCCGAAAAACATAATCTTAAAGTCATATACGATGCGGCCCATGCCTTCGGATGCAAATATAAAGGTAGGGGAGTGGGGACCTTTGGCGATGCTTCGATGTTCAGCTTTCATGCGACCAAAGTCTTCAATACCATCGAAGGGGGCGCCGTTACCTATCGGGATCCGGAGTTGAAGGTCCGGCTGGAGGCGCTGAAAAACTTCGGGATGTCTTCTCCGGAGGAGGTTCCCTACATCGGGGGAAATGGGAAAATGAATGAATTTCAAGCGGCAATGGGGCTCTGTAATCTACGTTATATAGACGGCGAAATCGAAAGGCGTAAAAAGGTTGTACAGCGCTACCAGCAGAATCTAATGGATCTGGAAGGTCTTGACGTATGGAAAGAGCAAAGAGAGGTCAAACACAACTACGCTTACTTTCCGGTGGTATTTAGAAACTACGGAAAAAGCCGGGATCAGGTGCTGGGTGAATTAAAGCGGGAAGGTATTTTTGCAAGGAAATATTTTTATCCGCTGACCAGTGAATTTTCCTCTTACCATGACCGGTTTGAACCGGGAGATACCCCCGTGGCCGGAGACGTTGCCGGAAGTGTTCTTTGCCTCCCGCTCTATGGGGATCTTTCGTTGGAAGATGTGGACCGAATCTGCCAAATAATAAAAAATCAGAGGTGATGGTGATGAAGGGGATTATTTTAGCAGGAGGAAAAGGGACCAGGCTTTATCCGATGACCAAGGTGGTATCCAAGCAGCTGCTGCCGATTTACGACAAGCCGCTGGTCTACTATCCGCTGTCGGTACTGATGCTTGCGGGGATCCGGGAAGTGCTGATCATATCCACCCCGGAGGATACGCCGGTTTATCAAGCGCTGCTGGGTGACGGAAGCAGGCTGGGGATGCAGCTGGAATATAAGGTCCAGAATCAGCCCAAGGGCATCGCCGAGGCCTTTATCGTCGGGGAGGCGTTTATAAACGGTGGGCCGGTGTGTTTAATTCTGGGAGACAATGTTTTTTACGGGCAGAACTTAACCGATATACTGGTAAGAGCCAAAGAGAAAAAAATCGGAGCCACGGTATTCGGCTATCCGGTTAAAAATCCTGAAGCCTTCGGGGTGGTGGAATTTGACGAAGATAAAAAAGTGCTGTCCATCGAAGAAAAGCCGGCCCAACCGAAATCAAGACTGGCGGTGCCGGGCCTGTACTTTTACGATCATCAGGTGGTGGAAATTGCAAAGAACGTTAAGCCGTCCAGCAGGGGGGAGCTGGAAATCACCTCGGTAAACAATGCCTATCTGAGAAAGGATGAGCTTCATGTAGTGCTGTTGGGACGGGGGATGGCCTGGCTGGATACCGGAACTCCGGAGGGAATGCTGAAAGCCTCGGAGTACGTAGAAGCGGTCCAGACCCGCCAGGGCTTTTACATCGCCTGTCTGGAGGAGATCGCCTGGCGGCGGGGTTTTATCAATGACCGGCAGCTGAGAGTACTGGGAGAAGAATTGAAAATGACGGATTATGGACAATACATTCTTTCAATTTTAGACGAGGTGTTTTAAGGAGGGGATCCTAATGAGAAACATCCTGATTACCGGCGGAGCCGGCTTTATCGGCAGCAATTTCATAAAGCTGATGCTTAAGAAGCGACCGGAGTATTATATCTTTAATCTCGACGCCCTGACCTATGCAGGGAATTTGGAAAATCTTGCGGATATTGACGGAAACAGCCGCTATAGGTTTATCAAAGGGGATATCCGGGACCGGGCGCTGGTGGAAAAACTGTTTCAGGTCTATGGTTTTGACACGGTCATCAATTTTGCAGCGGAGTCCCATGTGGATAGAAGCATTGAAGAGCCGGAGGTGTTTCTGACGACCAACGTCATCGGTACCCAGGTGCTTTTGGACGGGGCTAAAAGGCACTGGAAAGCAAATCCTGCAGATAAATACTGCCGAAGGTTCAGGGAAGGCGTTAAGTTTGTCCAGATCTCCACGGATGAGGTATACGGCGCTCTTGGGGAGTCGGGAATGTTTGTGGAGACCATGGCGCTTATGCCGAACAGCCCCTACTCGGCCTCCAAGGCCGCTGCGGATCTGATTGTCCGCTCATATTATGAAACCTTCGGCCTGCCGGTTAGTATCACCCGGTGCAGCAACAACTACGGCCCTTATCAGTTCCCGGAAAAGCTGATCCCGCTGATGATTAATAATTGTCTGAATGAAAAGGATCTTCCGGTATACGGCGATGGATTGCAGGTAAGAGACTGGCTGCATGTTAAGGATCACTGTGAAGCCATTGATGCGGTCCTTCATAATGGGAAAGAGGGAGAGGTTTACAATATCGGGGGCAATAATGAAAAAGCGAATATTGAGATTGTAAAACTAATAATTCAGTCCCTTAGTAAGTCCGAAAATCTTATTCGTTATGTAAAAGACCGTCCGGGACACGATAGAAGATATGCCATTGATAATACTAAAATCACTACGGGGCTTGGATGGAAACCTGCCTATACTTTTGAAGCAGGCATGAAAGAGACGATTGACTGGTACCTTTCAAATAAAGCGTGGATGGGAAATATCCTTTCCGGAGACTATGCAGATTATTATAAAAAGATGTATACACAAACTGAAGGAAATAAGGCCTCTGCTAAGTAATGCACTGCAAAAATCTAACCATATTATATCTTATAATAAAGACAAAGATTTTTTGATTTTTCCACCGTTTTATAGTAAAAAATAAAAATCACGAAGGGCAATTTAACGCCCTCCGTGATTTTTTAAGTTAATTCTTTGTTGGGTGATTACTAGATAGTTTTAAAAACATATTTCTTGGAAAGTACACCCAAACCGGTAATCATTAATCCCATCAGGTAGAAATCACTTGCCCGACGCTGGCCGGTTCTTGGAAGTTCTCCAATTCCTAATGGAGGCTCTTCGTCCAGGATGATCTCATCGGAATCCACTGCATTGGTGATGGTAACTTCTCCATGAGGATGAGCAGCGGTTACAACTATTCGTCTAGCACTCTGTTCTACGAACACATACCCTTCAGGAAT
>SKOH01000046.1 GCA_007120165.1 Clostridiales bacterium | reverse complement strand
TTTTTCCATTGCCCCTTGCTGTTTAAATCCCCCGGTTCCGTACCCTGTATAGGCATATTTTGAATATTCGTTACTTTTATTAAATCCTGTTTGATTATCCATGTCAAGCTTTATGTTATTGCATTAACAAATTAAGTCTCCGGTAGGATAAGGGCTCTTTTTTCGTCCCTGGAAATAACTTCTTCCTTGATTTCCGAAACTTGTGATATAATATTTCAACAATGCTTTTTACCGATTTTACAGTCACTGAAATTTATCCGGGGAGGTTCTATAGTTGAAAAAAATCAGATTTCCACACGCCTATGTGTTGATTTTTTATGTCATCGTCCTTGTAACCCTGCTTACCTACATATTACCCGCCGGCAGTTATGAGCGGGCTGTGGATTCAGAAACAGGCATTACCTATGTAATTGCCGACTCCTTCCAAACCCTGGAGCGAAACCCCGTAACCCCCTTTGGGATGTTTGAAGGGATCCTCGGAGGCATGCTGGACGCCGCCGATGTGATCTTTTTCGTCTTAATTGTGGGAGGGGCCTTCGGCGTCATACATAAAACCGGCGCCTTAACCGTCTTTTTAGGACATATCGCCAGACTGAACCAGCGGCGGGGGAAAATACTGATCATTATGATTATGATTATCTTCTCCCTCTTCGGTACCTTTTTCGGTACCGCCGAGGAAGCCCTGCCCCTTTACCCCATATTCATTTCCGTAGCCCTGGCCCTGGGGTACGACTCTTTTACCGGAGTCGCAATGATCCTTCTGGGCACCGGCGCCGGATTCGCCGCCGGAATTTTAAATCCCTTTACCACCGGGGTGGCTCAGATTTTAGCGGAGCTGCCGCTTTTTTCCGGGTACTGGTTTCGAATTCTTGCTTACATCCTGCTGCTGCTGCCGACGATTTATTATGTCCTGCGCTACGTAAAGCGCCTTGAAAAGGATCCGGAATCCAGCATCACCTATGAAGGGGATCAGTACCGAAGTAAACTCCTGGATTTTGATAAAATACCGGAGCTGAAAAAAGAACACATCCGGGTCTTAGTAGTGATGGCCCTTTCCATGCTGTTTTTAATCTACATCATCTCTTTCTGGCAGTACTCCACTTCCCGAATGGCCGCAGTGTTTATTATGATGGGCATCCTGTCAGGCATTGCGGCGAAACTGGATTCCTCGGTGATCGCTTCGGAATTTATTAAAGGGTCTTCGAACATCATCTATGGAGCGTTGATCATTGGTCTTGCCCGTGGGATTTCGGTCATTATGGAAAACGGGTATATCCTGGATTCGTTGATTTATTATTTAGCCTCCAGCATTGAAGGCTTAGGTACGGTAGGGGTTGGGGTCGGCATGTTTGTCGTCCAAAGCTTCATTAACATCTTTATCGCATCGGGCAGCGGCCAGGCTGCGGCAGTTATCCCGATTATGAAGTCCATCGGAGATTTAACCGATCTTTCCCGACAAACCGTGGTGCTGGCTTTCCAATTCGGGGACGGGTTTTCCAACATCATCAGTCCCACCTCCGGTTATTTTATGGCGGCCCTGGCCATTGGAAGAATCAACTGGAAAAAATGGGCAACGTGGGTCCTGCCCTTATTTCTTTATTGGTGCGGGGCAGGGATATTACTGATTATCTTATCAATTGCAGTGCAGCTAGGTCCGTACTAGTACAATAAATTTATTGGGGTGTTTATATGTCTGGAATAAATGAGAATGCCATAGATACCGAGGTTATGAAAGCCTTATCCGATGACACCCGGGTGGAAATCCTGTACCTCATCGGAAACAATGAGCTTCATGTAAATGAGATTGCGAATAACTGCAAAGTCTCACGGCCCACCATATCCCATCATCTACAGATTATGAAGCGGGCGGGGATTCTTTCGTCGAGAAAAAGCGGTAAGGAAATTTATTATTCCATTAATAAATACAAACTTACCTCCCTGGCGGAGACCATTCTCTCCTTTATTTCCTGGTAGGTTTTACCGGTCTTTCAAAACCTTAGGAAGTAGTTTAATTTTTCTGAATAATTTTATAAAATGTGTTGATTAACGTCAACGGATAAAGTATAATCATTTTAAAGATCGCAGTGAAGCCCATTGTGATTTTTTAATCAACAACGCGTCGATATACTTAAACATATCAAATTGTTAAGGAGGTGGAGAAATTATGGAACAATGGATTACTAAGGAAGAGGTTTTACAATTGGCTGAGAAGCTGGTATCCATTGAAAGTCACAAGGCCTGTGATAAACAGGAGTCGGAAATTGCAGGATTTATTCAGGAGTTGTTGGAAAAAGAGGGAATTGCCACGGAGATGGAGGAGGTGGAACCTTTAAGACCCAATATTTACGGATTTCTATCCGGTAAGGAGGATGAGCACTTTTTAATGTTCAACGGGCATACCGACACGGTACCGGGCTTTAATATGGATTACCCTCCCTTCAAACCCTTTATCCAAGACGGCAAACTGTACGGCCGGGGTGCCGTGGATATGAAAGGGGCCATCGCTGCCATGCTCTCTGCAATAATTGCGGTTAAGCGAAAAGGGGATGTCTTAAAAAAAGGCGTGGTATTTGCCGGGGTCATTGATGAAGAGCAGGCCTGCAAAGGTACGGAACAGATCATACGAACCGGAAAGATCAAACCGGTACTCGCGGTAATCGGCGAGCCTACCAATCTTGAGACTGCCATCGCCCACAAAGGGATGGAATGGATCGAG
Source organism: Clostridiales bacterium (assembly GCA_007120165.1). Lineage (GTDB taxonomy): Bacteria > Bacillota > Clostridia > Peptostreptococcales > T1SED10-28 > Isachenkonia. The sequence goes on along the minus strand of SKOH01000046.1, from coordinate 3,391 downwards.
GTCACCTTTAACGGACGAGCCACCCATGGCAGTCGCCCCAAGGAAGGCATCAATGCCATTTATCTGGCCAATGAATTTTTAAATCGGGTAAAATATGATCTGGAACCGCTGATTGACAAAAACACCTACCCGCTACTGGGTGCGGGAACCATCAATCCCGGCGTCATTAAAGGCGGCGACGATCCCAATATTGTTCCTGATCGATGCGTGGTGCAGCTGGATCGCCGGTGGTTGCCGAATGAAACGGTTAAAGAGGTTTATCAGGAAATTGAAGACCTGGCAAAATCCGTGGTTCGCCGTCATGGAGGAGAATACTCCTTGCGTCGGATGGACGAAGAAACCGCAGCCCTTTATAACATGCCCCACAGTATTGATCCGGACCATCCCTTAGTGACAGAAGCCCTGCGTATCACCGAAGATATTACCAACGTCCCAAGAGAACCGGTAGCATTTCCCGGCTGGAGCGACGGAGCACAACTGAGCAACAACATCGACACTGAAGCCATTGTGCTTGGCCCGGGAGACATTTCCCAGGCCCACGCCAATGACGAATTCTGCAGTACCGAACAGATTTGGCAAGCGACAAAAATCTATTATGAACTTATCGAATCCTTCTGTAAGTAATTGATTGAACCTGTATTAGCAGCCAGCGGATTAAAAAAAATAAAAATGGAGGTAGTTTATGGGAAAACTGAAGATTCCTCATACTTATGTATTGCTTTTTATGGTAATCGTGTTTGCAGTAATTATGACCTATATCGTTCCTGCCGGAGAATTTGAACGAACCGAGGACCCGGACACCGGAAGAACCATCGTCGTAGTGGATAGTTTTGAATACGTTGAACAGACCCCGGTCAGCCCCTTCGGCTTGTTTGAATCCATTCCCAAGGGTATGGTTCAGGCAGGACTGATCATTTTTTTCGTATTGATGATCGGGGGCGCCTTTGGAATTATTCAGTCCACCGGTACCATTGATGCGGGCATCGGCACCGTGGTTAAGGCCATGGCCGGTAAGGAAAAACTGCTGATTCCCATCGTGATGTTTATCTTCTCCCTGGCCGGGGCCATTCTGGGAATTGCGGAGGAAGTCCTCCCCTTCTATCCGATTATGATCGCCCTGGCCCTGGCCTTAGGCTTTGACTCCATCACCGGAACCGCCATGGTGCTTCTCGGTGCCGGAGCCGGTTTTGCCGGAGCCTTTGCCAACCCCTTTACCATCGGGATTGCCCAGGGGATTTCCGGACTTCCCCTTTTCTCCGGATTTGCTTTTCGGGTCGTCACCTATGTGATCATACTCGGAGTTACGATTATTTATGTGTATCGCCACGCCGCCAAGGTTCAAAAGAATCCGGAAAGCAGTCCGACCTATGAAGAGGACAAAAAACGGCAGCATAAGCTGGATCTTAGTGAGTTAAAGGAAATGACCGGTAAACACAAGCGGGTTTTCGGCGTGTTGATTGTGGGAATTGTATTCCTCGCCCTTGGGGTAGGCCTTTGGGGCTTTTACATCAATGAGCTGACCGCGCTGTTTTTAATCATCGGTATTACCGCAGGTCTGGCCGGAGGCCTAAAGCCCAACCAGATTGCGGAGGAGTTTATTAAAGGCGCCCAGGAACTGGTTTATGGTGCGCTGATTATCGGACTTGCCACAACCATCATGGTGGTTATGGAAGACGGTAATATTTTAGATACCACCATCTACACCCTGGCCAACCTGGTGGAAGGCTTACCTACCGTACTTAGCGGCATCGGAATGTTCTTTGTACAGACCATGATCAACATTTTTGTCCCCTCGGGAAGTGGACAGGCTGCGGTTTCCATGCCGATCATGGCACCCATGGCCGATGTTGTGGGCATTACCCGGCAAAGTGCGGTTCTTGCATTCCAATTCGGAGACGGTTTTACCAACGTCATCTCGCCGACCTCCGGTTATTTCATGGCGGCCCTGGCCATCGCCGGAATCCGTTGGGAAGTCTGGGCAAAATGGATGCTGCCCTTATTTCTGATCTGGTCCGCCATTGGAATGATACTGGTATCGATTTCTATTCTGATCGATTACGGTCCATTTTAACTGAAGGTTTACTGAATCACTTTAATAAAAATACCAAATAAATGCGCAGTATAAAAGAACAAAAGAAATGCACAATAGAAAACAGCCGCAAAAGACCTCCTTCCCAGGATCATCCCTGCAAAGGAGGTCTTTTGTATTATTGGGATGCTGGATTTTTCCATCACTACGGTAGTCAGGATCCTATTCCCTATTCCCTATTCCCACAATTTAGCCAATCCTTGGAGTTTCTCCCCTTCTACCCGGTAGACGGTCCATTCATCCATCGGGATCGCTCCCATTTCTTTGTAAAAATCAATGGACGTGGTGTTCCAGTCGAGACACCACCAGTCAAGTCGTCCGCAGTCCCTCTCGACGGCAATTTTTCCTAAAAAGGATAACAGGGTTTTTCCGTAACCCTTTCCCCGGTACTCCGGTTTGACGAAAAGATCTTCCAGGTATAAATTCGCTTTTCCTAAAAAAGTGGAGTAGTTATGGAAAAAAAGCGCAAAGCCCACGGGCTTTCCCTGCTCTTCGCCAATAATAACCTCCGCCTGCTGCTTTTCAAACAGGGTCTTTCTTAGTCCTTCTTCCGTAGCCACCACCTGGTCCAGCATCTTTTCATACTCCGCCAAACCTTTAATGAGTTCCAGAATCAGGGGTACATCCTCTATGACCGCAAAACGGATTTCGAATCCTTCGATATTGGTTTTGACAGCTTTCGCAGTTTCCATTATAAAACCTCCTTATATTTCCTCCATTGTCGGCCTACTCCCGAATCAGGGCCGGGATAAAATCTTCAAGGCCGAAGACCAGCATTTGCCGTTCGTCCTGATAATATATCAGTTCCTTTTCCCCGTTGATATAAAGGTGATCAAATCCCCATAAAGGGAGGGTTTCCTCTTCCCTGTCCTCACTTTTGAAAAGTCTTAAAAAGCCGTCCAGGTCATCTTCACCGGCACTGCTTTTTATCAACAGATCCCCGGTATCCCGGTTAAAATGCATTTTTCCCGAGGAACCGGTCCCCGAGTGTTGGAACAGACGATCCGGGGAAATACGGAAAAAGTCCTCCCCCTCGGTGTCCGAATTTTTTACGAAGCTTGTCAGTTCCACGGCGTACCCCTCACTAATGAGGGCTTCAACAGATTCCAGCTCGATAAATTCCTCCACCTGATCCAATTGGTTATAATCGATGTCCAGCAGCGTAATCTGCCGCTGCGGCGGGCCCGGTTCAACAGACTCTCTAGCCACTAATAACAGGTCCTCTACGTAATTCAAAAACACCCTTTGATCCTGTGACCATTGCACTTTCAATACCGCTTCCAGGCGGTTTTCCTGATCGGT
>SKOH01000194.1 GCA_007120165.1 Clostridiales bacterium | reverse complement strand
TCCTGTCCAGGAAGTAGCGATCATGGGTAACCATTACCAGCGTGGTCTGCTTTTCCGTTAAATAGGCCTCCAGCCAGTCGATAATTTCGTTGTCCAGATGGTTGGTGGGCTCATCGAGAATTAAAAGTTCCGAGGGCTGAATCAGGGCCGAGGCCAAAGCAATCCGCTTTCGCTGGCCTCCCGACAGCTGCCCCACCCGCTGACGAAAATCCGTTATCCCCAGACGGGTAAGGATTCCCTTTGCTTCCTTTTCCAGGTCCCAGGCCTTTTCGTCCTCGATTTTTCCGCTGAGCTCGATGATTTTTTCCGCCGAAGGGTTTTCTTTATCCATCTCCATCTGATATCGGTAGAGCAGCTGAATTTTTTTGTCCTCTCCGTAAAATACCTGTTCCAGTACCCGGTGTTCTTCTTTGAACTCGGGATTTTGGGGCAGATAATGGGAGCGGATATTCCCCCGCTGCAGGACTTCTCCGCTGTCCGGCACCTCTTTTTGAGCAATCACCCGGAGAAGGGTGGTTTTCCCGGCGCCGTTGACGCCGATAATGCCGATTTTATCCCCCTGCTGAATCCCAAGATTTACGCTGTCCAACAGGATTCTTTCCGTATAGCTTTTTGTGATATTCTCCAAACTCATAACATTCATCTTAATCAACCTCAACTTTTCTCTCATTTTTCTATTTGACTCCGGCTAATTTCTTTTTTACTGACTAATTTCTTTTTTTACTGACTAATTTCTTTTTTTTCTGGTTTTCCTTTCCTTCTACGGCGCTGCGCCGGCTTTGCTTAAGTCTTTTTGCTTTATCATTGTATCATAAATTAAAAAAATTTTTTAGTCGACATAATCATGACACATTTACCTGTTATTATTGTATCCATAGTAAGTAACTGACTCAATTATGTTGTCTCCAACTTCCCTTCGGGAAGATAAAGACAAAGTATCAGAGGAGGTATTCGTCTATGAGTTTGAAAAAATTGATCATTGCAGGAATCCTGAGTTTGTCTTTACTCGGTTTTGCCGGTTGTGAAGCGGACGATGGCGCTGTAGATGATGAGATGCCTGTCGAAGATGAAACGATAGAAGATCCGGATTTTGAAGACGACGAAGATGACGATGAAGCCGATGATTAACATCATTGAATCACAACTTATTTAGTACAGCTAACAATAACTTTTTCTTTACTTTCATTCTCCTTAATGAAATAGAAGTTGAAAACCCGCAGAGCTCTCCCCTCTGCGGGTTTTCATTTTTTGCTCTTTTCCTGCACCGCCTCTTCTCTTGCTTATCCTCTTTTCTTGAGCCTATTCTTTTCCTGCGCTTCCTCTTCTCCTGTTTCTTCTTTTTTCATTTTCCTTTCCAGTCCCTGGGCGAAGTAACCCGCTGGTTTTAATCGTAAAAAGGGGGTATAAATAATTCAGCAGCATAAAACCCATGGACATAAAGGTCCGCTTCCTGACGGTTCAACCCTCAGGATCCTCTAAGGGGAACGCCCCGCCGGAAAAGCGCGGAAAGTATGGAACTATTCCGACACTTTAATGACATATTTCCATGGTAGACTTTTATCATCAATAAATCCAAAAATTTAAGGGGGAATCCAGAAATGAGATTAAACATTAAAAAAGTGATTTTTACCGGTATTCTCAGCTTGGCTTTATTGGGATTCGTTGGATGCGAAAGCGAAAACGATATTGATCCTGATGATGCCTTTAACGGTGAAGAAACACCGGCTGAAGAAGAAGATTTTGACGATTAAAAAGCGAGTCTGAAAACCGAAAAGTAAAAAACCAATGAAAATGCAAAGTAAAAAAGTTTACGAAAAAAGACGAGGATCTCAGTACGCTGAGGTCTTCGTCTTTTCTCGTCTTCTTCTTCTTTTTCTTCTTATTCTCGTCTTCTTAGGTTTATTGAAGGCAAGGTTTAGCGAAAATCCTTCCTCTGCCCGGATGCCGGGGTCTTAATTCTTAGGAACCTCCACTACAATATGGGCTCCCATTAAATAGCCCTGTCCCCGGGGATCCGTTAAATCCTTTTCTTTTTTGTAGGGTTTGATGGTCATTTCCCCCTCATAGGCTCCCAGATTGTACTGGTCCACCCGGGAATGGGCCTGAATTTCTTTTCTTCGAGCCTCTTTGCCTTCCTGGGTCAGGGACAGAATGCTGATGTCTCCCCCATGGGCATCCATAATATGTTTGCTGATGGTCAGTCCGAGGCCGAATCCTGTGGTTCTTTTACGGCTTTTATCCCCTTTATAAAAGCGTTCATAAACAAAGGGTATTTCTTCCGGTCGAATCCCGGGTCCGCTGTCAATAACCTCTATGGAAAAGGTATCCCCCCGGTCCATAAGCTCTACCCGGATGGCGCCCCCGTAGGGGGTAAAGCGAATCGCATTGTTTAATATATTGATCAGTACCTGCTTCATACGGAGCCGGTCAACATATCCGTGGACCTCGGGCTGAAGCTGATCAATCCGTTCAATATCTTTCTTTTCCATCTCAAAGTCCAGCTGCATCAGCACTTCCTTTACCAGTTTTTCGATATTGACCCACTCTTTATTGAGATTGGAGATCTTTTTCTCAAAACTTGACAGCTCCATCAGTTCATTGGTAAGCTTGCCCAGCCTTTTCGTTTCGTCCAGGGCGACCCCCAGATATTTTTGGGATTCCTCTTTTTCGATCACCCCGTCTAAAATCCCCTGAATAAAGTTCTGCACCGTGGTAATCGGTGTTTTTAACTCATGGGAAACATTGGCGATCAGATCCTTTCGGATCTCTTCTAAGTTTCGGATTTTATAGGCCATGGTATTCAGAGAAATGGCCAGGTCGCTGACTTCATCGTTGCCGTTTACGGAGATCTGATAACTGTATTCCCCGTCGGAAATCTTCTGGGCCGCATTTCGCATATCCACCAGGGGACGGGTAAAGCGTTTGGAGAAGAAATAAAGCAGCAGCGTTACCGGAATGGTAATGCCGAAAAAGCTCAGCATAATAATCCGGTTGATTTGACGGGTTAACAGCTGGACATTGGCAATGGGACTGTAGATTAAAATTTCCCCATAGCGCTGGCCTTCTTCAATTAACGGCACGGCCACCGTGAGCATCTGAACGTATTCATCCTCTTCCTCTCCTTGGAACTGGGCGGTAAAATACTGTCTTACGGGATTATCCACGGAAGGGGTCGGCCGGTTGGTCTGAATCGGCAGTCTACCGATGTTTCCAATGGCCACCATCTCATTGGTCTCCTCAAAAATAATGGAAATATTAACATTCTCCGCCTGCTGCATCACATTTACGGTTTCCATAAAATGTTCCACACTCATGGACCCGGTCTCCAGCTGATCGTACATCCTGCTGACCCTCAGGGCTTCCCGCTCCAGTACGCTTCGCCGCTGTTCCAGGATCTGCTGCTGCATAAACTGGCTGGTGATAATGGCAATCAGCAATAAGCTGGTGATCAGGATCAGAAAATAGGTCAGCATCATTTTCTGGAAGATGGATTTTCGAAATCCGTTTTCGGTCCAGAACTTCTGTTGAAATCCTATCAGGCCTTTTTTAATGATGTTGATCACGTCCTGTTCACCTCAAATTTATAACCGATACCCCAGACTGTGGCAATGCTCCAGGAAGCTTCCTTCTCCGGATTGAGGCGCTGGCGGAGGCGTTTGATATATAAATCCACCACCCGGTCCTCCCCTTCAAAATCCCATCCCCAGATATTTTCAATCAGCTCCGTTCGGGTAAAAACCCGGTTGGGGTATTCCATTAAATATTTCAGCAGCTGGGCTTCCCGCCTGGGGAGCTCCATGGCCACGCCGTCTAGGGACACCTCAAAGGCTTCTTTATTAAAAATCAGCGTGTCGTAGGCCAGCCGCCGATCCCCTTCTCCGGCACTCTCTTCTCGGTCCAGTTCCCGTCTTCTAAGGTTGGCCGCCACCCGGGCCATCAGTTCCCTAACATCAAAGGGCTTGGGCAGATAATCATCGGCTCCGATCTCGAGGCCTTTGATTTTTTCCTCCTGCTCCCCCTTGGCCGTCAGCATGATAATGGGAACATTGCTGGTTTCCCGGACTTTTTTACAGATTTCGTAACCGTCCATACTGGGAAGCATCAAATCCAGAATAATAAGACCATAGGCATTGGCTAGAAACTTTTCGTACCCTTTTTTACCGTCGACTTCTTTGTCTACCTGGTACCCTTCCTTTTTCAAATAGAGACTGACAATTTCCGAGATATTGGGATCATCCTCTACGATTAAGATTCGTTTCTTTTCCATTAGGCCCCTCCTTCTACAATTTTTAACCGGAGACAACTACTCGTTCCGGCTTCCGGGATCCTTTGCTGCTGGACCGATTTTCCCTAATGGTAAACCGGGTTCTGAACCCACTGCACATTGTATTATAACGATAAATTATGTCACTATTATATCACATCCTCCAACCCGGGGGAAAGATGCGCTACCTGAGACCTATAAATAAAACCGGGTTAAAAAAAGAACGTCGACCCGTTTCGCCGACGCTCCTTTTGCTATACTTTAGACTCCTGAATTTCTGTAGAACCATCGATGACTGAAGGCGCCTGCCCCGGCGTCCCAATGCATTTCCAAATAGGGGAACCAGACAAAATAGGTCCCGTCTTCGTCTTTTCCAATGGGATTCGGTTCAATCCGGTTGTCCTGATATTGGTTCGGATAGGTCTCTAAGCCGAAATCCTCATAAATGAGATAGGCCTCAATATCTTTCCCGTAAAACTCCGACATTTCCCGGATAATATATCCGTAAAGGGTTCTGAGATCTTCATGATAGCCATCCCGTATGAGTCTTCGTACTTTTTGGGAGTTTTCCTGATCCAGATAATACCGAAGGTTTAGCGAATCCTCTTCCGCGCCCCGGCTGACTTCAATCCAGTTAACCTTCACCACGGTCTCTGCGATGGTAAAGCTTCGGTGATCACTCATTAAATAATCTTCATAGTCCTCAAAATCTCTGGCCTGGGGTGCGGTAATACTGACCTTTACAATCTCGCTCTCGGAAGACTGGATCCCGTCCACCACGGCCCGAACCCGGTAATAGTAAGTTTTGCCCTCGGTAAGTCCGGTAACCTTTAAGGAATATTCCTCGTCCCAGTAAACCTTCATCGGCTTTCCGTCCCGATTGTTAAAGGCATGGAAGGGCCCGTCCTTGGTGGCGCTTTCATATACATAATAATAGTCCGCATTTTTCACAGGGGTCCAGCCGATTTTAGCGGCGCCCTGGTCTTCGTAAGCAAAAATACCGGTAGGGGGCTTTAGTTTCTCTTCCGAGCGCTGGTAGCTTTCCATCCACTGGCGGGTATTACTCCAAAGGGCACGAATTTCCCTTGAGGTGATTTCGCTGTCCGGGTGCAGCCGGTTACTTTCTCTTCTTGGAAGAATTTTATAATGATCCATAAATTCCATCGCTTCAAAGGCCCAGGTTTCCACCCGGTCTATATCCCCGGCCTCCAGGGTAAAGTCCCCGTCGGGGTGGGAACGGTTCAAGGCCCGAAGGGTCCGGTAAAAGGTATAGGCCCCTTCCTGACGACTGATCCGCCGATCGGGATCGAAATTTCCGCTGTCGGTGCGGGGCACGATCTCTAAATTATACGCCTTTAGGACCCAGGGGTTCTTGGTATCGTTAAAGGTTTCATCCCATGCGGCTACGGCTTCATTTCCCGATAACTGTTCATAAAACAGGACCGATAATTTCGCAAGATTTCTTCTGGTCAAATCTCCGTCGTTCTCCGCTAAAAAAGCATCGATGGTGTCGGAAAATCCAAGCTCTCCCCAGACAATCCCCTGGTCGGAATTCGCCGAATCTTTTGATTCCCCGGGGTTTTCCTTGCCGCCCTGGGAGTCCTCCCCGGCCTGTTCTCTGTCCTCCTCGGAGTTATCTGAATCTCCCTCAGTTCCCTTCGAGTCCCCGGAATTACCGGCAGAATCCTGCTTTGATGGTTCTTCCCGGCCCTTTTCGGCTCCGTCGCTTCCTTCATCATCTCCATTGCCGGTGGATTCTTCATCCTCCCGGTTCTTCCCGTCATTCTCTTCCCCGTCATTCTCTTCCCCGTCATTTTCCAGGTCTTTCCCGTCTCCCCGGGTGATTTCCCGGTCATCTTCCCGGGTAATATTCCTTCCC
>SKOH01000132.1 GCA_007120165.1 Clostridiales bacterium | reverse complement strand
TATTTGGAAGGTTTTATTCAACAAATAAGGGTATTAATGTAAAAGAAATATAATTATTGTATTATGATTTGCGCATTCGAGTACGTAATTTAGGGGGGGATTTAATGTTGGGCTGGATTTTTAAATATCTAATCACTTTTGGAGTTTTTTTGATCATTGATTTGGTATGGTTAGGGGTAATCGCAAAAAATCTTTACAAGAAACACTTAGGACATTTGATGAAAGAAAATGTGAACTGGATCGCCGCAGTCATTTTTTACAGCATCTTTATTGCAGGCCTGATTTTCTTTGTCATTGAACCTGCACTGGAAAATGATAGCGTACGGTATGCATTATTGACCGGAGGGGCATTTGGACTAATAACCTATGCCACATATGACTTAACCAACTTATCTACCCTGAAAAATTGGCCGGTGTTTGTTACAGTAATTGACTTAATTTGGGGAACCGTGTTGTCCGGTGCTACAGCCAGTATTTCCTTTGTTATTATTAGTTATCTCCTGTAAATTTTTTAACCTTGATAGATTGAGCGCAAACAAAAAATCTAATAGAAAAGGTGATGATTATGAAGCAAAACTATTTAACCGGTAAGGATTTTTTTGACATCTTTCGCCATGGCGCAATGGAAGTAATCAATAATAAAGACCATCTGAATAAAATTAATGTTTTTCCAGTGGCTGATGGAGATACCGGCAACAATCTCGCCATGACTTTGAATTCTGTGATTGATTATACCCAGGTGGTGGATTCTTTCCATGAAACCAGTAAATCCATGGCGGAGGCTTCTATTTATGGCGCTAGGGGAAACTCCGGTGTAATATTCGCGCAGTACATCTCCGGGATAGCCGCTGCCAGTGAAGGTAAAGACCGAATTTCTTTAAAAGACTTTATAGAAGTCATCAGAAAGGCCTCCGAAGGGATTTATGAAGCATTGGTTCATCCAGTGGAAGGCACGATGTTGACGGTGATGAAGCAGTGGTCTCTTTATTTGATAGAGCATAAAGACAAATATCAGTATATAGATGAAATATTTATAAACTCTATTGAAGAAGCAAAAAGTCTGTTGTTAAAAACTCCGGAACAATTGGAAATACTAAAAAAACACAATGTGGTGGATTCCGGTGCCAAAGGTTTTGTTTATTACCTGGAAGGTATTATTAAGTTCCTCCGCGGGGAAACGATTAAAGCTCCCAGAGACTTCCAAAGGGCAGGGGTTTGGAACCAGAGTTATGATCGAAATCATGAGCACACCGAGTTCCGGTATTGCACTGAAACCTTAATCAAGGGAAATGTAGATAAAGAAGAATTAAAAAAGGCATTGGAAACCTTTGGAGACTCAATTATCGTTGCAGGAAGTGCTACGTTAAAACATATCCATATCCATACAAATACGGTGGAAGACGTATTTAAAACACTATCGAAATACGGTATAATTGATCGTCCGAAGATCGAGGATATGAGAATGCAGGAAAGGTTAAAAGATAAGACTTCTAATATTGCTATATTAACAGACTCTATTGGAGATTTTCCTAAAACCTACTTTGAACAGTATGATGTACATTTACTTCCGGTAAACATTTTTGTTGGAGAAAACCAATACCTCGATAAAGTAACGGTGAAAGCTGATGACTTTTATGATACACTTAAAAACTCAAAAATTTATCCTAACAGTGGTCAACCTAATGATATTCAGGTAAAACAAAAAATTGATTATTTAAAAGAGCATTATGAAAGCATCATTTGCATTATGGTCTCCAGTAAGCTCAGCGGGACCTATGAAAGCGTAGAAAAATATGGCAGAAAACTTCAGGAGGAAGGATATCCCATTGAAGTGATCGACTCAAAGTTAAATTCCGCTGCCCAAGGTCTTTTGGTTACCCGGGTTGCAGAGATGGTAGCTGAAGGGGTATCAAAAGAGGATGTAGTAACAGAGATTAAAAACATTATCCCGCGAACGGAAATTTATGTAGCGCTGAACACCTTTGCAAATTCTTTGAAAAGTGGCAGAGTGCCCAAAGTGGTAGGGAAAATCGGCGTACTTTTCAAACTCCGACCAATTATTTCCTTAGACAAAGAGGGTAAGGGTACGGCTTTTTCAATTGCGGTATCGAAAAAAAAGCTGATGAAGAAGATTACGAATATGCTGGAGAAGAAAAATAAGGAAACCCCCATTTCTCAGTATGTTGTTGTTTACGCTAAGGATCAAAAGGGGGCTGAGGATTTTGCTAAGGACATTGAAAAGATTATTGGTAAGCCTCCCGAATATATTACGGAAATTTCTTCGGTCACTGCACTTCATGTTGGGGAAGGGGCCATTGCAGTAGGCTTTATCCGAGAGGAGAATGGATCATGAACCAACTGATTATGGAGTCCATCATCCTATTATTTGTGTACTTTTTTATTTTTTTTATGGTGGGTACCCTAATAAAAAACAACTCCATCGTGGATATCGGATGGGGTATCGGCTTTGTGGTTTTAGCATGGTTTTCGACCCTTCGTTCAGGCAACCTGGGAGGCGCAAATCTTTTAATTACGGTACTAATTAGCATTTGGGGAATTCGGCTGTTTTACCATATCCTGAAACGAAATATTGGAAAAGGTGAAGACTTTCGTTATGCTAAGTGGCGGGAAGAATGGGGAAAATGGTTAATTCCCAGAGCTTTTTTTCAAGTGTATATGCTTCAGGGGGTATTCATGTTTGTGGTGGCGCTCCCGGTGATACTGATTAACTATACCGGAAGGATCGGGGACATCACGCTGTTTTCTATTATCGGTCTGTTCGTTTGGTTGATTGGATTTTTCTTCGAAAGTGTAGGGGACTATCAGTTAAAGAAGTTTAAAGAAAACCCTGCCAACAAAGGAAAAATTATGAGCTCTGGACTTTGGAAGTATACCCGGCACCCGAATTATTTCGGCGAGGCGACCATGTGGTGGGGATTGGCTATTATTGGGCTTTCAGCCGGAGCTTCCCTGGCAGTATTTGTCAGTCCGATTGTGATTACCTACTTACTGCTGTTTGTCTCCGGGGTACCGATGTTGGAAAAAAGTTTTGCAAAGCGACCGGGGTATAAGGAGTATAAGGCGGTAACCCCGAAATTTTTTCCCTGGTTTCCAAAGGAAAAATAACATAAACAATAAACGTAGGAGGGGGGCTATAAATGTTTCAATCACAGGAAACCCAAAAGACCAAACGCAATTGGGTGCTTTTTTATACGGTCTCCCTCATGATTTTTATCAACTTTTGGGCCAGCGTAACAACTACGCCTTTATATATTTTGGAGTTAGGAGGACGGGACTTTCACTCCGGTCTTCAAGGGACACTGTTTTTTTTGGGAGCGGTAATCTTTCGAATCTATCTGGGACCTTTGTCGGATCGAAGCGGCAGAAAAATTCCATTATTAATTGGAGCCTTTGTTTTCGGCAGCACACCGATTCTGCTTTATTTTGCTCGCACTGTCTGGGTGGTAGTGATTATCAGAGTTTACCAATCCATTGGGTTAGCCGCTTACTTTGCCAGTGGTCCTGCCTTCGTGGGGGACTTAGCTCCATTCCATAAAATGGGAACCTATATGGGCCTCTATCGATTAATGAGTGCAACGGGTCTTTTAATGGGTCCTTTTATTGCAATCAGCATAATTAATCACTACGATTATAACACATGGTTTATTGCAAGCTTTGGAATCGGAGTATCCGCTTTTTTACTGATGCTTTTCATCGGAACGCCAAAACCCAGGAGCAAAGAAAAGCTGAAATTTTTTCATAAGGCGCGGGAAGTTCTTAAGGATGATAAACTACGGGAAATATATTTGGGTATTGCGATTTTTTCTTTTGCTTCGGGGATTGTTTTTACCTTTGCTCCGGTATTTTTGGATCAGATTGCCACCCTTGAAAACTCCGGGTTATTTTTTACGATATACTCCCTGGCAGGGATCCTAGCCAGTATTGTCGTTGGAAAGCTGCTGGACAGGAAATCCCCTTTGCTGATAATCCTTTTCCTAGGCTTAAGTTACGGAATCGGAATGATCCTATTAAGTTTAGTGAGCGCGGTATCGGAAGTGATGATCATGGCTGCGGTTTTGCTGGGAACCGGTTATGCAGGAGCGGTACTGGGACTTACTACCAAACTGATCAAAACCGTTTCAAAAGAATCCCGGGCAATTGCAATATCCATTCAGGAAAATACGATTGATATTTTTATTGCCTCGGGATCTTTTATCTTCTCAGGAATGATCCCATTACTCGGCTATGACGTAAGCTTTATTTTGATTGGAATACTGATTATTTCTGTCATGATGCTGCGGTACAGCAAAGAGAAAACCGGTGTAAAGATCAATAAAGATGATAAATAAACGAAAAAGGCCCCCGGAAATTCCTCTTCGGTTCGAAAGGAATTTATTCGGGAACCTTTTTTTTATAACTGTTCGGGAGCATCTACGGGACAAACATTGGCACAGGCACCGCAGTCAATGCATGTCTCTTCATCGATCACGTAAATTTCTTCCCCTTGAGAAATACAATCCACCGGACACTCCGGCTCACAAGCACCACAGTTGATACAGGTATCATTAATTCTATAAGCCATAAGTCTCGCCTCCTAAGTTTTCAGTATTTGATTCCTCTTTATTATACCAGTATCGGGAATATCATCTCAATAAAAGAGGGAAAAACCCTTCAAAAATTACCAGTATATAATGAGAATCATTATATATTTCAACGTCCTAGGAGAAATTGACAAAAAATAGATGCTAGTATAAAATATTCTTTATATCAATTTCATTTGCAAAAAGGAGGAACTGTTTTGGAAATGGTCCGGGTAGAAAATCTTAAAAAAACCTTCATTTTGAAAAGCAAAGTATTGGGAATAAAGACGGGAGAAGTTCATGCCGTAAATGGAATAAATTTCGGGATTCACAGAGGGAAAACCCTAGGTCTGGTAGGAGAGTCCGGCAGCGGGAAATCCACCACAGGACGTCTAATGCTTCGCCTGCTTGAGCCTACCGAAGGGAAAGTGTTGTTGGAGGGACAGGATATCAGTAAAATCAACAACCGGGAATTCCGTAAAATGCGAAAAAATCTGCAAATGGTTTTTCAAAATCCCTATGCTGCATTGGATTATAAAATGACGATAGAAGATATTTTAATACAACCTTTACATATTCATAAGATCGTACCGCCCTTGGAGTATAAAAAAGAGGTGGAAAGACTCTTAGAGGTTGTGGGGCTTTCAAAAAAAGCCCGAAGAAAATTTCCCCATGAATTTTCCGGAGGACAAAGACAAAGGATTGGCATTGCCCGGGCCCTGTCCACCAAACCGAAGTTCATCGTGTGCGATGAGCCGGTTTCCGCTTTGGATGTATCCGTCCAGTCTCAGATTATCAATCTGCTAAAAGATCTGCAAAAAGAGTATCAGCTTACGTATTTGTTCATTGCCCACGGACTGAATGTGATAAAACATATGAGTGATCAGGTGGCGGTGATGTATCTTGGTAAAATTGTGGAAATTGGAGAGGTGGAAGAGATTTTCAAACGACCGAAACACCCTTATACCGTGGCGTTGATGTCGGCTTCCCCGATCCCTAATCCTGAGGCGATACGCAATCGTATCCATTTAAATAATGAAATTCCCAGTGCACTGAATATCCCGACGGGATGTTCCTTTCATACAAGATGTCCAAAATGTATGGAGATCTGTAAGGAGATCGAACCTCAATTAGAAAAACACGGACAGCACTCTGTGGCCTGTCATCTTTTTGATCCGAAGGAGGCACCCTATGGTTAGAATATTTAAACGCATTAATTTTCCATTACTGGTTGGGGGAGTTTTAGTAGCAATTATTTTATTTGCATATTTTTTCCCGGAAGTAATTACCGAAAAAAATCCCAATGTGGAGGAAGCTGCAAAATACATCGAAGTTCGTCGGGACGGAGAGTGGGTAGAAGAATTTGCCACAAGGCCCTTCCCTCCTAATCGAGAAAATATTATGGGAAGTGATGAAGCGGGACGGGATATATTCAGCCGTATTGTTTACGGCACCCGTAACACCTTGAGAGTTGCTTTTTTGGTCGTAGCTCTTCGAATTATGGTAGCCATGCCCCTTGGGATAATTGCAGGTATGGGGGTTAAATCGATATCGGTCTTCATCAACATGTTCAATACCTTTTTCACCGCCATACCAAAGCTGCTGATTGCCTTTGTGATTTTAAATATCAGTTA
>SKOH01000163.1 GCA_007120165.1 Clostridiales bacterium | reverse complement strand
GTTCTCTCGGTCATGGTATTGATTATAAGTATCCCCATAACTATGAAAAAAACTATGTAATCCAACAGTATCTACCGGATAAAATAAAAACTAAAACCTATTACCATCCTACAGAGAATGGATATGAAGCTAAAATACGAGAGCACTTATCCAATATCTTAAAGGATCCAATAGAGCGAAAAAAAACATGAAGTTAATCGATATGCATGTTCATACCAATGCTTCAGACGGGGTGTTATCTCCTGAGGAAGCGGTTCAAAGAGCTATTGAAAATGGTCTTTCCGGGATTGCCATTACCGATCATGATACGGTAACTGGAGCGATTGCCACGGATCTCTTGGAAATACCTAATGATTTCACCGTAATTAAAGGGATTGAATTCAGCACTGTCCAAAATAATAAAGAGATTCATATCCTGGGTTATAGTCTTGATGTTTATAACAAAGATTTTCAAAAACTATTAAAGGATATTCAATTTTTTCGAAGTTCCCGAGTACACAAAATACTTGATAAGTTAAAACGATTTAATATAATTCTGGAATATAAAGATATTCAAGGAACCGAGCCCCCGGAATCTATAGGACGGCCACATGTAGCGAAGGCTTTAATTAGAAAAGGATTCGTCAGGGATATATCAGAAGCTTTTGATCGATATTTGGCGAAGGGGCGTCTCGCTTATGTAGAGCGCTATAAACTTGAAACGAAGGAAGCGATCGAGCTGATTAAAGATCTAGGCGGCTTTTCTGTACTCGCTCATCCCGGGCTGTTGAGTGACCGGGATATTTCTTCGGTATTGGAAAAAGGGGTGGAAGGGATAGAGGTTTACCATCCCAAACACGGCGAATCCGCCACAAAAAAACTTTACAATCTAGCGAAAGAACAAGACCTGATCATAACAGGAGGTTCGGATTTTCATGATTTCTCTCAAAGAACAGATAATGATATCGGATCCTACACAGTATTGATAGAGCCCTTTTTATAATAGCCCTTTATATTGGAAGATTTGTATAGATAATAAAATGGAAATTTGTTAAAATGGATACTGTGAGATAAATGAAGGACAAAAGAACATATAGGAGGGGTTTTAATGAGTATAGAATTATCCAAAAAACATCTTAATTTATCACCGTCAATGACATTATCAATTGCAGCAAAGTCGAAAGAGATGAAAGCATTAGGGAAAGATGTAATCGGTTTTGGTGTTGGTGAACCGGATTTTAATACCCCGAAACATATTATTGATAAAGCAGTTGAAGCGATGGATAAAGGCATAACCGGTTATACTGCAGCATCCGGAACTCCTGAACTTAAAAAAGCAATTTGTAATAAACTTCAAAAGGACAATGGTTTAATTTATAGTCCGGATCAAATTATAGTATCCAATGGCGCAAAGCATTCAATCTATAATGCCCTACAAGCGATTTGCAATCCAGGAGATGAAGTTTTAGTGGGGATTCCTTATTGGGTAAGCTACCCCGAGCTTGTGAAAATGGCTGATGCAGAACCGGTTTATATTGAAGGGAAAGAAGAAAATGATTTTAAAATGACTCCCGAAAGTATTAAGGAAAAAATTACATCTAAAACCAAGGCCATTTTACTTAACAGTCCAGGAAACCCTACAGGTACAGTTTATACAAAAGAAGAACTGCGTGCCATCGCAGAACTTATGGCAGAACATAATATTATTATTATTTCCGATGAGATTTATGAAAAACTGATTTATGGATCAGATCCTCATGTCAGTGTTGCCAGCTTTAATGAAAGAATTAAAGAGTTAACCATTGTGGTAAACGGCCTTTCAAAAGGTTATGCAATGACGGGATGGAGGATTGGTTATACGGCTTCAAGTAAAGAAATTGCTAAAGTAATGGGTAATATTCAAAGTCACGCCACATCCAATCCAAATACCATTGCTAAATATGCCAGTGTAGAAGCTTTAGAAGGAGACCAAAGTGCTATCGAGGATATGAGAATTGAGTTTGATAAACGAAGGAAATTTATGGTTCAGCGTATTAACGAAATTAAAGGGGTTTCCTGTATCGAACCTCAAGGTGCTTTTTATGTAATGATGAATATTAAAGAACTGAAAGGACGAACACTTGGAGGTAAAGTAGTAAACGACTCCATTGAAATTGCAGAGGTTATTTTGGAAAAGGCGGAAGTTGCCCTTGTTCCGGGAATTGCCTTCGGTTCTGATGATTATTTACGGTTGTCTTATGCAAATTCCTTAGAAAATATTGAGACCGGCCTCAACCGAATCGATGACTTTTTAACAAAGGAATTAAGTTAAGAGTTAAACATAAATAATGCAAATTCAAGTTTCATTCAATGGTGAAATTAATGATGAAGGATGTGTAATTGTGGAGTATACTGTTTATCAAAATCCACTTATTGAAAGATACACCAGCGAGAAAATGCTTTATACTTTCTCGCCGGATAATAAATTTAGAAATTGGCGAAAATTATGGGTAGCCCTTGCGGAAACAGAAAAAGAGCTTGGACTAAATATCACCGATGAACAAATTAATGAACTAAAAGCTTATCAGGAGAACATCAATTACGATGTTGCGAAAGAGCGGGAAAAAGAGACGAGACATGATGTAATGAGCCATGTTTATGCCTATGGAGTACAATGCCCTACGGCAAAGCCAATTATCCATCTTGGAGCCACCAGTGCCTTTGTTGGGGATAATACGGATATCATCGTGTATCGTGAAGCTCTCCAGTTAGTACTTAAGAAATTGGTTAACTTAATGGGAAAACTTGGCGAATTTGCTAAGGAGTATAAGGACGTACCAACCTTAGGCTATACCCATTACCAGCCTGCACAAATTACTACTGTAGGGAAACGAGCCAGTTTATGGCTTTACGAACTGTATATGGATTATGAGAAGCTCATCTTTATTCTTACCCAGATGAAGTTTCGAGGGGTTAAGGGGACTACCGGAACCCAAGCCAGTTTTTTAGCTCTATTTGATAATAATGGGGAAAAAGTTAAAGATCTGGATCAAAAATTATCCAAACGATTGGGCTTTAAAGAAAACTTCCCGGTTACCGGGCAGACGTATTCCAGAAAACAAGATTTTGATCTATTATATGTTTTAAGCTCTATTGCTCAAAGCATGCATAAAATGACCAATGATATTAGACTTCTTCAGCATCTTAAGGAAGTAGAAGAGCCCTTTGAAAAAAATCAGATTGGTTCTTCCGCAATGGCTTATAAACGGAATCCTATGCGCAGTGAACGTATTTCTTCCTTAGCCAAATTTGTGATGAGTGCGTTGCAGAATTTATCATTTATCAGTGCTACTCAGTGGTTTGAGCGTACACTGGATGACTCTGCTAATAGACGAATTACCATCCCTGAGACCTTTATGGCCACCGATGCCATATTGGATATTGGGATTAACATTGCTTCGGGATTGGTGGTTAATGAAAAAGTAATAGAAGAAAACTTAAAAAAAGAGCTGCCTTTTATGGCTACTGAAAACATCATGATGGAGGCTGTGAAAAAAGGAAAGGATCGTCAAGAACTCCATGAAAGAATTCGACAGCATTCTTTAGCCGCTAGTCATAATATAAAAAAGTTAGGACTTGAAAATAATCTACTTCAATTAATTTCGGAAGATGCCTATTTTAACCTCAGTAAAGGGGAACTGCTTGAAATCGTTGACCCCAAAAAATATACCGGGCGTTCAGCTGAACAAGTGGAGGATTTCCTTAAGGATCATTTGGAGCCGATTTTAAAAAAACATCAGGATTTACTAGGGGCTGAAGTGCACCTGAAGGTCTAAATTAATGTTATAAATGTGGAGGTACAGATTATGTATAAAGATATGACAATTAATAAAGTACAAGAATTTGAAGGGGAACAAGTGCGAATTAAAGGTTGGCTTTATAACAAGCGATCCAGTGGAAAAATTCAATTTTTACAAATACGGGACGGCTCCGGTTTTATTCAAGGGATTATGATGAAAAAACATGTCTCGGAAGAAGTCTTTGAACTTTGCAAAAGCTTAACCCAAGAATCTTCAATTGAAATCCTGGGCACGTTGCAAAAAGATGACCGCTCCACCTTAGGGTTCGAAGTATTTGTGGATGATGTAAAACTTATTCAGCTTGCGGATGAAGATTATCCTATTTCTTTAAAAGAACATGGTACGGATTTTCTGATGGACCATCGTCACTTATGGATGCGAACTCCGAAACAAAATGCCATTCTTCGCATCCGGGATGAAATTAACTTTACTATTAGGGAATTTTTTAGAAACGAAGGATTTATCTTAACCGAGCCGCCAATCATTACACCGGCTTCCTGCGAAGGAACCACTGATTTATTTGAGATCGATTATTTTGGAGAAAAAGTTTATCTTTCTCAAACGGGACAACTGTATGCTGAAGCAACCGCTATGGCATTTAACAAAGTCTATACCTTCGGCCCCACTTTTCGGGCGGAAAAATCGAAGACCCGAAAACATATGAACGAGTTTTGGATGGTGGAGCCGGAGATGGCTTTTGTGGACTTTGAAGAAAACATGAAGGTTCAAGAAAATTTTGTGGAATACGTTGTACAAAAAGTGATTAAAACAATGAAACGGGAACTAGAAGTTTTAGAAAGGGACACCACAGCTCTAGAACGGGTAAAAGCTCCATTCCCAAGGATTACTTATACTGATGCCATAAAAATGCTTCAAGATGCGGACTACGATATTCAGTGGGGTGAGGATTTTGGAGCCCCCCATGAAACGTATATAGCGGAGCAATATGATAAGCCTGTTTTCATTACCCATTTTCCCGCAGCAATGAAAGCTTTTTATATGCAACCGGATCCCAAAGATCCTAAGGTGATACTTGGTTCGGATCTTATTGCTCCGGAGGGATACGGCGAAATTATTGGTGGTTCAGAGCGTATTCATGATAAAGATCTATTATTGGAAAAGATGAGACAGGAAGACTTACCTACTGAAGTATATCAATGGTACATTGATCTTCGAAAATACGGCTCTGTACCTCATTCCGGTTTCGGTCTGGGTCTTGAAAGAACCGTAAGTTGGGTTTGTGGGATTGATCATATTCGGCAATCCATTCCCTTTGCAAGAACACTTAATAGAGTTTATCCGTAAATTCTATCCTACCATCTTTAATATAAAGCACTGCCTGTTGGTGGTGCTTTTTTATAAAAATGATTGACTGAATTTTTAGTATTTAATTTAAAAGGAGGTGCTTTTATGTTTGGTGATTATCCCTTTAACGACTCGATTGAGGAGTTAGTGGACTCAAAGGTTTTAATTCTTCAAAAAGATGACGCTGTCATTAATGTGTTATACAAAATGCTTCAAGAAAACTTCCAAGAGGGATTAATTTTGTTTTCTTCGGAAGGAAATGAGCGAAAAAAGTACGCGGTTATAACATTGGACGATCTTTCTATTAGTCAAGATGATTTATTTGACTTTGATCAGAAGATTGAGGATAAACTTCCTGATCCCTTAGATTCTTTGCCCTATACCACAACAGTTAAACAGATGCTTAAGGTATTTGATGAGTTGAAAATTGACACGCTCCCGATTGAAAATAATGGAGAGCTTATGGGTGTTGTTCGGAAAAGCGATTTTTTAGATCGGTATTTCCCTGTTATTTATGAAATGAACCATAAATATCAGGAAATCATCAATCTTATTCCGGAAGCTGTCTCAGTGATTGATCAAAATGGTTATGTTAAATTATGGAACAGAAAAGCCGAAGTCCTGCACAAAATTCCTGAAGACAAAATTATTAATAAAAAAGCGGCGGAATTCTTTCCAGATGGTTTAAGTCAAAAAGTTCTAAAGTCAAAGCAACCCGAAAAAAATGTGCATTATGCTATGGATGATGATTATTACATCACTAGCAGTTCTTTTCCGATCTATAATAATAATAAGTTTACCGGTGTAATTTCTACAGATGTGGTTTCTACCGAAAAGCATCCAAACAAGCATAATTCTTCAACCATTTCTTTTGATGATATTAAAGGCTTGGAAAATCAAATGGAGAGTATTGAGAAGGCGATAATTATGAAAGCATTAGAAACAAACAATTACAACAAAAGTAAAACGGCTAAATACTTAGAAATCCCAAGAAGCACTTTATATTATAAGTTAGAGAAACATGAACTGGAATAAATCTGTTTTACTCTCAAAAACGAATTCTCGTTCGCAATAAGATTGGTTGAATGTTCAATGAGACATCGAACTCCTTTAATAATGACGATTTATTGCACATAAACTTTGCTTTTTTGTAAAAACTTTAATCAATCCTATAAATATGTCAATTTTATCTACAACATATAAGTTTTTGCTTGTGCTTTTTCAACATTAGGAAATCCTGAATAGTTCCATGTTT
>SKOH01000101.1 GCA_007120165.1 Clostridiales bacterium | reverse complement strand
GGGACATATAGTAGGGTTTTTCCAGATAAATCATGGAGAGCTCCTCTTTGTCGATGAAGGTTTCAATATCCACGGTTTTGGAAGCCTCCGGATCCGCCTTTTCAAAATCTTCATCGGTCATTACCACATAATCTCCATCGTCAAACTCGTAGGCCTTTGCAATCTTATTCCAGGGAACTTCTTTTCCGGTTTCCTCATTGACTCTTTTGTACTTCACCTTGTTTTCATCCCTTGAATCAATATAGCTGAATTTCAGGTTGTTCCGCTCTTCCGCCGAAAACAGACTGACCGGGATATTTACCAGTCCGAAGGATATGGCCCCTTTCCAAATTGATCTCATACTATCCACCCCTTTACTTTAATTTCTAATTATAGCGTCTTAATATTATATACCCCGGGAAGGATTTTTTAAAAAAGACCTATGAAAATCGGAAGGATTTACAGCGAAAATCCCCATAAAAAAAGAACAGGATATATATTATACCTCTGCTCTCTTATCGTATTCCGCTGTTATAACAGCCCGCATTTTCTGTAGATCTCTTGAATCACAGCGCTTTTATACTTCGTGTACTGTTCCCTGTCCTTCGGGAATTTTTCCGCGGCCTCCATCTTTACAGCACTGTAGCGTTCTCTGTCCCCTTTGTGGACTCGTAAGTGATCACGGAAGATCAGATGTCTTCTTAGCTCTTCGGAATCCTTTGCACAGACGTATAAATGATGAGCCATAAGACCCGGCATATTTTTATATCGAAAAGCCTCTCTCCCTGCTATGCCTTGATCCCCTTCATGGAAATACCCCAGGCTTTCCAGGCGATCTTTCACGGTTTCGAATTTTCCCCGATCTTTAATAATCACATCAAGATCAATGACCGGCTTTGCAGATAAACCTTTAACGGAGGTGCTTCCCACATGTTCAATGCCGACAATAAAGCCTTCAAGGGGCTTTTCAATGTAAGATTTAATTTTTCCAAATTCCTCTTTCCACCGCGCCTCGTAGGATACGACCCTCACTCTGGTACTTTTCACGGGCTCCCTCCTCTCTTGATCCATTTTCTAAAAGCTTCGGTAAATCGATAGTAAAAGCATCAGGGTGATTAGAATAAGGGCAATCAGTGAAATTTTCTTATGTAGGGAAATTGCCGCTTCATTCAGTTCCGGATCCTCATTATACATCCATCTTCTCCCGAGCAGATGGCTTTCTTCGGGATTTATATAAGACCAGATCAGCAAACCGTATACGGGCATTAGAAACACAATCAGTAAAAACCAATCCCCTCCTCCCATATCACACCTCCTTTCTGTTCGTTACCAAATAATATTCTCTTACTGCTTTTAAAACGATCGTCTCTCTTTTTACCCAGGGATTTTTTTCAATGGTCTCATCACTCAGCAACCCTTCATTTTCTTTGATGGCTTTATCGATATTTATCCAAACCGGAGAGAATTCCAACTCCGCTTCATAATCATCCAGTTTTTGCAGGCCCTCTTGATCGGATACTGAACAGAAATAGTAATGGGATTCCATCTCAAACACCGCTTCTTTTTCATATTTGTCCATTGTTCGCTCAAGAACGACTCCCGGTCTCCCGAGTACCTTCTCAACAGTGTTTCCGGTTTCCTCTTTTACCTCCCGTTTCAAGGCCTCTTTATGGAGTTCTTTTTTTCTAACGCCACTATTCCGTTCCCGAAAAAAGCGTTTCCCGTTTTTCCAATACGGGATTTTCCAATGGATTCTCCATCCAGAACTTTTTAACCTGATGAATGAAGACCAGCAGGTAAATTACAGCAATGAGCCCGAGCAGTACCCCAATTACCATACTGAAGGAATGGTTGAAAAACAGGGCGAAGGTCAGCAGTACCCCAGAGGGTATTACCATAAGCAAATAGGTTCGAAGCTTCCCTTCGCTCTCCTCTTTCCGTTCGTTAAAACCCAGGGCTGAGAAGATTTCATGGGTACCTTCCAGTATATAAAAAAATGTGATAATCTCCAAGCCGATGATGATAATCGGATAAAAGGTCATAACCGGGGCTTCCATCCAATCTCCGCCGGTTCCCAGGGACCCCAGCGTTCCCAGAAGCGTAAGTCCCACAAGAATCCGGCCCGAGGTTCTCCCCCGCTCAAAGCTTGCGGTTGAGATCGAAGAGTTTTGAAGGGCGGAAGTCAGCTCCTGCAGGCCCGATAGTAATATCAGCCATCCCATAAAGGGCGGCAGCAGCTGCAGCGACCCGATATTCAGATGAAAGGTAACGAAAAACAATGCCCAGAAGATTTTTTTATATCCCCGTTCCATTATAACGCCCCCTTTTGTCGAAGATACTGAAAGATTTCAATGAATTCATAGTTCGGGATCGGATACCAGCCCGACACCAGGATCCGGGTCTCTTCTGTTCCTTTTTCCGAAATAAAGCGAAGTTTCGGCTGAAATTTTAAATACCGCAGTTCCTCTCCGAAGGCTTGGGAACCTCGGGAACCCTGGGTGTTGGCCTCCACCAGGAAGGTTTCTCCCGCTTCGATGTTCATTCCTTCGATGTCCTTAAAGTCTCTGCCGTTTATTTTCATCTCCAAACTGTCCTGGATCACGGGCAAAATCGGCGAAAACACCTCTATCAGTTCGATATCCTCTTTGACGGAAAATTCCCTTGTCTCGAGGGCACCGGATCCGGAACCTCCCCGGGATTCCAGTACTTCGCTGCGTTCTTCATCAAAATGAAAAGTAACGGAGCCGATTTCCGTCTCCACCACCGATCCGTCGGAAAGGTGAATTACCGCTTTGGTAATCTCGATGGTCTCTTCGTAATAATCCTCTTCAAAGCTAAACCCCAGATATACAGTGCGCATACTATAACGGCCCTTTACGCTTCCCGGCGTTTGCTGGGGTCCGCTCGTGTATGTCATAAATCCGCCATGCATGCCGTACTCGCTAGCCGGCACCTGAATTTCCGGATACTCCGGAAAATCCACCCGGCTTACCACCCGGTTATCTCCGGCATTGGTAATGTAGTACAGCTGCAGGTCAACTTGCCTGGGACCCTGCTGATACCCGGTATAGATTTGCTCTTCTATGTAATGTTTAATAAATACCGGTTCTTTTATTGTCAGCAGATACACCCCGAGGTATCCTAACACCACAAGGACGGCGATCAGAATTATCCCTGCTTTTAGTATTTTTCCATTGGTCTCCACGTTTTTCCTCCTTTCATTAACCGAACTTCCCTTCGTTAAACCCCACAGACTGCCGCCCTTTGTTTTATTCTACGTCAAATGCTTACAGGGCAGATGGGAATCATGCAGAATAATTTTCAGTTCACCCCTATGGTTTTCGGTATACGCAAAAGAGTACTCCACCTTCAGTTCTTCCGCTTCGGACGCCGGCAGAAAATAGTAATTGCCCATGGACAGCGCCGTATTACCGATAATCTTTATACCGATGGTTTCCCAACGCACTTTCTTCCAGTGTTTGATAGCGAAACCATGGTCCTCCGGATAATTCTCGTCCCCGCCGATAAAGTAGGACAGGGCTCCGGCAAAGTCATTTCGAAACTGCTTTTGGGAGGCCAGGGTGGGTTTAAACAATACACTGCCTTCCTGATAGTTGTAAAAGTTTTCTATGTGTTCAATGGCTGCGGCTTTATAGTCCCCGCCTTCCGTATACACTTTTCCGATGGCAACAATACTCTCTCCCCAGGCCTTTTGAAGCGCCAATACCCTCTCTTTTGTGATCTTTTCCTGTGCCCTGTTTATTTTGAATTTCAGTGCTTTGACTTTCATAAGATGTATCCTGCTCCTTTAACTATATTTACTTTTTAACGACAAAGGTCCGCCAACCCCATAAAAAAACCGGAGCATCCCCATGCTCCACTTTTTTCTTTCAAATATATGTTAATAACATAAAATTTTGAATTAATCCTATACTCATCCTATCCTATCCGGGACAAATTGTAAACGGACATTTCAGATCACTCTTTGACGTCAGTCTAAGGTCGTGGTGACACTGACCGGGAGATTGATAATCGAATCCGGGGCATGGGCCTCATCCAGGGAAAATACCGGCTTTGCACCTCCATACTATTAAGACGGGAAGCCTCCTAAAAAAGTTTTACAGGCGGATCAACCGCTTCCCTTTGATTTATGGACCCGCTAATGCTTGCTCAATGGCTTTTAAATAGGATTTGCTGGATGTTGTGGCGCCGGATACTGTGTCCACCGTAACGGACTGCTGATCGATTACCCGCTGATATATTTCATCTCTTAAGTCTTCCTGGTCGAAACCTTCAATCAGCATAATGTTTGTGATCTCATTATCCGAGATTTCCACCTCGACTTCATTTGTCCATCTTCTGAATTCGTATCTTCCTGTATAGGTACCATCCTCAAGTTCGGCAAGTTCCACTTCTTCGATCGTTACTTCCCGACCTTCCTCTAAGCCCCGGGTAAAGTAAAACACCGCTCCCCCTACGATTAGAACCAGTAACAGCCCGATACCTGCAATAATCTTAACGACTTTTTTCATAAGTTTCTCCTTTCCTTGAAGTTATAATTTCCTTCATATTATTAATGCCCAATTATGATTATCCTTGTTTAGTTCAACGCCTCGGCAAAGGCTTTGATATTCTCTTCATTGATTCGAAACTTGCTCTCATTGACCTTCGAGATTTTTTTCACAATCAGTTTTATTAAAAAACCCATCTTCTCAAAATCAAACTCATAACCAAAATAACCTTTTGCGTCGGCCCGATCAAGAAGTTTTCCGCTGAAGGATTTGGTTAACTGATCCTCTGCAAGTTCCTCGTTTCCACAGCATAGAAAAAGTCCCAGCTTCTTGGTTAAGAAAATCTCTTCATTTTCACTGCAGAAATCCTGCACTTCTTTTTGAATTCCCCCGGCATAGATGGATCCACCCACAGCGATTACATCAAATTTTGTAAGGTCCAGGGGCTCTCGACTTTTTTCCTTCAGGTTCATCAGTGTGACCGGTCCCTCAATTTTCTCCGCTAATATCTTCGCTGCTTTTTCCGTTGCGCCGTACTTTGTTGCATAGGCGATTAATGTTTCCATGTTTTTTTCCTCCTTCATGTTCTGATAGATCTCACCTTTTTTGATAAGTCCCCATCGGACTCAAACCTTCCGTTTTTAACCCTAGCTTAATATTATCGGAATTCCTGACCTTCCAGAACCGCCCCAAGGTCCTTTTGAGCTACCTCTTCGGCCAGAGTTTCCCTCCGCCTTAAGGTGGAGAGAAAAAGGAATTCAGGCATCGGGGGTAATTCAGGATAAAAACTTCAGTGCTTCCTGATCAAAGTCTTTCGTCTCCACAAAGGCTCCGTGACCGAGATTCGGATAAACTACCAATCTGCTTCCCGGGATTGCCTCGGCCATCTCCTCCGAGGTGCTTATACCCACCACCTTATCCCTGTCTCCGCCGATTACCAGAGTAGGACATTGGATTTTTCCCAACTCCTCATAGGCATTGTGGGTTAGACATGCCCTGGCTTGAATGATAAACCGGTTAAAATCCTTAGGCTTTCCTATACGGGTAATCAGCGGATACATCCAGCGGTACTTCTTACGCGTTAAATAATCCTCTGTGTAGGTCTTTTCCAGGGAATCAATGATAAAGCTTTTGTAATCCCCTTTTTCCGCCATAGTTATCCATCCCTGTACCACCTGCTGTATGGTATCGTTCTGTTTAGCTACGGATACGGCAATGATAAGTTTTTCCACAACTTCCGGATAATCAACAGCCAGGTACTGGGCAATCATTCCTCCCTGAGAGAGCCCCTTTACATAAGCCCTGGTAATCCCCAGCTGATCCATTGCCTCTTTCAAATCCCGGGCCATATCCCGGGTGGTATATCCATTTTTCAGTTGATTTTTCCGACTGAACACATAAACCCGGTATTTATCGGCATAGCGGCGGTACATCAAGGCCATGGTCTTCGCCGTCCCCTTTACGGTTTTTAGCCCGTCGGAAAGTCCCGGGATAATCACCAGGGTTTTCCCTCCTTTTCCAAAGGTGATATACTCCATTTCCGTGTGACCGATCTTAATACTATTCCCCTTTGCTCCGTTAAACATGCCCATCCCCTCCTAAATCCGAATTTTCCCCTTCTTTTTCCACGCCTGCTCTGATCATGTCCAAATACTCCGTCAGCTCTTTTATAAATCAAAAAACTTAGAATCTTCTCAGTCTTTCTATTTTTCATTGACCGACCGGTCGATTTGTATTAAATTATTGATAAAGATCCCGTGAATCAGTTTATCACCAGAAAGGAGTGCTCCGTCATGAACATCAATAACGCTCACGTATCCTTATTATCCCGTGCCTTTCAAAATGACCCGCTGTTTGTACACCTTTTTACGAATCAAAAATATCAGGCTCAATCCGAAGCATTAATTCGCTTTATCATTAAAGAGAACCGCTTATCCGATGGGTTAATTCTAACGGATGATCCCGCAGAGCCAAACTATGTAGCGATTCTAGATCCTCCGAAAAATCTTAAGAAAGT
>SKOH01000171.1 GCA_007120165.1 Clostridiales bacterium | reverse complement strand
GCCGACGCCCAGTCGGGGGTCAACTCTGAGAGTAAGGAGATGGGGGCGATCCACAAGGGCATGTGGGCGTTGACCCTCGCTCCGCGGAGACCAACTTGTTTATTCAAAGGGTGAAACCTACCAATTCTCGAAAGAGTTTGGTAGTGTAGCCTGCCTTGAGTGGAATAGGTGGATAGATCGGTCAAATTTGACTCCTTAAAGGCCTAAAGGAGCGGATTATTGCTTTCTGAAACCTATTCTGCAAAAGAGGCTAAGAGTCCGCTTAACTGTCGAGGAAAACTCCTGGACTGTTCTTATGAGGTGTATTTAGGATTACAGTACGGACTAAGTGGTAATCCAGTCTTGCCTATGGTGACAAGGTAAACTTCAATTTAATGGGAAACCACTGTAATGGCGACATACAGCATTGAAGGGGGAAATCCAACTGGACCTAAGCCGTAAAATTTACTAGATACACTGCCACTGCTTAGCTGATAGTATAAATACTATCAGCTTAAATTATATAACCCGGATAAATTCATTTATGGAGGAACAGGATTGAAAAAGAAAACACATAACAAGAACCATCGTTATTTCAACTATATATGGGATAAATATAATTTAAAATGGGTCGTGGTGATTACTATATGGACATTTTTTTTGACCATTTTGTTTACCATTATCTCAGAGATCGTCTTGCAAAACACCCAAATTTTGTTATCATTCATCATTTTAATTTTTATCGTATTTTTAGGTGTCTTTAGTGATATGATTGGAATCGCCATTACAGCAGCTTCTGAAAAGCCGTTTCATGCAATGGCTTCCGATAGAGTGAAAGGGGCTAAATATGCAATAAAATTAAAGAAGAATACCGGAGTTGTAGCGAATTTTGCTAATGATGTTGTAGGGGATATATGCGGTATTATCAGTGGAGTAGCCGGTGCCAGCATCATCATGGGAATAGACGGAATCAATCGCTGGGTAATGACGGTGGCATTAACAAGTTTTATTGCAGCATTAACCGTAGGGGGCAAAGCTATTGGAAAAAACTTGGCGGTATATAAATCTCATGTAATTGTATTTAACACAGCTAAGGTCTTAAATAGTTTAAAAGATAGTTTGGGAATTGATTTTTTGAAGGATAAATAAAGCTAAAAACGAAAGAGAGTGGATAAAATGTATAAGTACTTAAAGGACATTAATTCGCCAAAAGATTTAAAAAAGCTTAATGTGAGGGAAATAGAAAGACTCTCGAGTGAAATTCGATCCTTTTTACTGGAAAACATTTCTAAAACCGGGGGACATCTGGCTTCTAATTTGGGAGTAGTAGAGCTTACATTAGCCATGCATTCAGTATATGATACTGAAGTTGATAAAATCGTTTGGGATGTGGGGCATCAAAGCTATGTCCATAAATTAATTACCGGCAGAAAAGAAGAGTTTGAGACCCTGCGCCAATATAAAGGGTTAAGTGGTTTTCCAAAGCGCGGTGAAAGCATTCATGATCATTTTGAAACCGGCCACAGTTCTACCTCAATCTCAGCAGCTTTGGGAATTGCAACAGCTAGAGACTTAACTGGCGAGAATTATCAGGTTACTGCAGTTATCGGAGACGGCGCATTAAGTGGGGGAATGGCCTTTGAAGCATTGAATCATGTAGGCCAAATGAAAACAAACATTAATATTATTTTAAACGATAATGAAATGTCCATCTCAGAAAATACCGGGGGGTTATCACAGTATCTCGGAAAAGTTCGAACGATGCCGATGTATTCTAAGGTAAAGGGAGATGTCGAAGCCTTAATCAATCATATCCCCGCTGTAGGGAAAAGCATGATCAAAACTGCTGGTAAAGCTAAAGACAGCATCAAATATTTTTTTGTACCCGGGGTGGTATTTGAGGAAATAGGGATTACCTATATCGGACCGATCGACGGCCATGACTATTTGAAAACCCAAGAGGCTCTCCAAAGAGCTAAGTCCATCAAAGGCCCGGTAATTATTCATGTGTTGACTAAAAAAGGTAAAGGGTATGTCCATGCCGAAGAAAGACCTGAGAAATACCATGGAGTAAGTTCCTTTGATATTTCCACCGGCAAACCTCTCGACTCATCAAAGAAACTATCTTTTTCTGACGTGGCTGGCAAAACCCTGGTAGAAAGTGCAAAGGAAAACACGCAAATAACCGCTATCACAGCAGCTATGCCAGATGGAACAGGAGTTACAGAGTTTTCCGAGAAGTATCCTGAGCGTTTTTTTGATGTGGGAATTGCCGAACAACATGCAGTCACCTTGGCCGCAGGACAATCCGTCGCCGGGTTGCATCCTTGTTTTGCAGTTTATTCAACCTTTTTACAAAGAGGTTTTGATCAGGTTCTACATGATGTAGCCTTGCAAAACCTACCGGTAACCCTTCTATTGGATCGAGCTGGAATTGTTGGTGCCGATGGGGAAACCCATCAAGGGATTTATGATATAGCCTATCTATCTCTGATTCCTAATTTACAGATTCTTTCTCCTGAAAATGGAACAGAGCTACATGCGATGATTAAATATTCCTTTGAGGCTAACGCTCCGGTGGCAATTCGATACCCTAAAGGGGATGCCTGGGAATGCGATTTTAATTCTGATCTAAAAATCATTAAAGGGCAGTCCAGCGTCACTAAGAAACATGGAAATGATGTGGTTATTTTTGCCTTTGGACCCATTCATAAGAATGCGGAAGAAGCAGTGGAAAAACTTCATCAGCAAAACATTAACGCCACGCTGGTAAATCTTAGATTTGCCAAACCCTTGGATGAAAAAACCATTCTTGATTTAAGCAAAAAAGCGAGTCGAATATACACGATCGAGGATCATGCATTGATAGGGGGCGTGGGTAGCCAAATTTCACACCTGCTGGGTAAACACCAAATTTATAAACCTGTACACAATTTTGCTTATCCGGACCATTTTATTCATCAGGGATCGGTTAAAGAAATATATAAAGAATACGGAATGGATGCCGAAGGAATCGCAAAAAAGATTCAGGAAGAGGCTCTTCCAAGGCTAAGGAATGTTAAGTTTTTAGGGAAATAGGTGAGAGTAAATGAAAAAAGAACGGTTAGACGTGTTATTAGTAGAAAAAGGATTTTTTGACAGTCGAGAAAAAGCCAAAGGCAGTATTATGTCCGGTACAGTATTTGTAGAGGGACAACGAAGTGATAAAGCCGGACTGAAAATAGATGTAGAAGCAGATATAGTGATAAAGGGCAAAACCCTCCCCTATGTCAGTCGGGGAGGATTAAAACTGGAAAAAGCGGTGGAGGAATTCGGAATCGACCTTAAGGATAAGACTTGTATTGACATTGGTTCTTCCACCGGAGGATTTACCGACTGTATGTTGCAAAAAGGTGCAAATAAAGTATTTGCAATTGATGTGGGTTATGGACAACTGGATTTTAAGCTTCGACAAGATCCTAGAGTAATTGTAATGGAGCGGACCAATATCCGAAACGTAACTTTACCCGATGTTAAAGAACAAGTAGACTTTATCAGTGTGGATGTCTCTTTTATTTCCCTTAAATTAGTACTTCCCGTTGCTAGAAAATTATTAAAGGACAATGGTACTATGGTAGTTTTAATTAAGCCTCAATTTGAAGCCGGTCGAGAAAAAGTCGGCAAAAATGGTGTAATCCGAGATCCTAAAATTCACAAAGAAGTGGTAACAAAAGTTTTAGATTTTATCCAAAAAGAAGAAATTGGTATTGCTCAGTTGTCATTTTCACCAATTAAAGGTCCTAAAGGAAACATGGAGTTCCTGGCATATTTACAAAATCAATCTATTCATTGGGTGGATAATACATTAGATGATAAGGTTCAACAAATCATCGAAGAGGCGCATCTTAGTTTGAAAAATACGATTTAAAAATTTATGTTAATTGGGGGAGGATTATGAAATACACAAGACAAGCTAAAATTTTAGAGATTATAAAAAACAAAGAGGTTGAAACGCAAGAAGAATTATCCGAGGAACTAAAAAAAATAGGCCTGAAAGTTACTCAGGCCACGGTATCCCGGGATATTAAAGAATTACGCTTAATCAAATCGCTATCAAAAAATGGTCGATACAAGTACGCTACTTTAGAAAATCAAAATACCATTTTGTCGGATCGTTTAATGCGTCTTTTTAAGGATTCCATCTTATCCATTGATCATGCAGGAAATATATTGGTACTTAAGACGCTTTCCGGCGCCGGACAAGCTGCGGCATCTACTATAGATGCTATTAATTATGAAGAAATCGTAGGGACCATAGCCGGTGACGATACGATTTTTGTTCTGATTCGTGATGAAGGAACGATCGAAGACATCAAAGAAAGATTTAGAAATCTAATGAAGTAGGTTATATTTAAAGGGGCTATGCGAAATGTTACTGGAATTAGAAATTAAAAACTTTGCACTCATTGATCATTTGCATATACGGTTTGATGAAGGTCTCAATATATTAACCGGTGAAACCGGCGTAGGTAAATCAATCATCATCAACGGAATTAAACTTACCCTAGGGGAAAGGGCAGATAAAGAACATATCCGCAATAAAGAAGAAAAAACTTACTTACAATCCGTATTCCTGAAAAATACCTGGGTTAATGAACTTTTGACAAACCTTGGACTGAATACCGATGAAGAAATCGTAGTCCTCTCCCGAGAATTATTAAAATCCGGCAGAAGCGTAAGTCGAATTAATGGTTCCATTGTCACCAATGCAACAGTAAAAACCCTTGCAGCCAGTTTAATTGATATTCATGGTCAGCATCATCATCAATCCCTATTAAACAAACAAAATCATATCGATATCCTAGATGACTATGCAGGAAAAGAAATAATAAAACTTCGGGAAGAATTCCTCACCCACTATGAAGAATTTCAAAAATTGCAGCAGGAACGAAAAAATTTATCCATAGATGACCGGGATCGGGAAAGACAAATTGATTTACTTCGCTTTCACATAGATGAAATTGAAAAGGCAGAATTAAAGGAAGATGAAGAAGAAAGTTTAATGCAGGAATACAATATTCTTGCCAACAGCGAAAAAATTTATGAAGTTATGGGCAAAGGCTATGAAAAGTTGTATAATCTAGGGGACAATGATTCAGCTATGGATTTAATTTCCAGTACTGTTGACGAATTTCATAGGGTGGATATGTTTGACCCGCAAATAAAAAACTTTAGCAATCGATTGGAAGATTTCCAATTTTTACTAGAGGATTTAGCAAGAGATATCAGCCATTATTTCGAAAATATTGAGTTTCACCCGGAAGACTTAGAACGCCTCAATCAAAGAATTGCCCATATTAACGACATGAAACGAAAGTACGGACCTGCTATCGAAGATGTTTTAGCCTATTACCATAAATCTACTTCAGAGTTAGAGAACCTGCACAACAGTAAAGAGCGTATAGAAGAAATTTCAAATAAACTTTATGATAAAGAAGCCCGTTTAAATACGCTTGCAACCACTATTCATAGGAAACGAGTGGATACTGCAAAGATCTTAGAAAAAAAAGTTTCGACCACCCTGCAGGAATTAAACATTCCCCATGGAAGCTTTAAGGTTTCAATATCCTCAAAAGAAGGTCAAGATCTTAATTATGACAAAAAATATCATCGAAAAGGCTTTGACTCTGTAGAATTTCTTATAAAAACCAATCCGGGGGAAGTGCCGAAATCTCTGTCGAAAATTGCCTCGGGCGGAGAGATTTCTCGGGTGATGTTGGCCCTGAAATCATTACTTGCGGATATTGATAAAATATCATCGATGATTTTTGATGAAATTGATACAGGAATCAGTGGAGAAACCGCCAATTTAGTCGGGGATAAACTGGTGGGGATTTCGGAAAATCGCCAAGTAATCTGTATTACCCATCTTCCTCAAATTGCAGCACGAGGCTTACTTCATTACAAAATTCACAAGAAAACCGATAATAATCATAGTTTCACATATTTGGAAGAACTGAATAAAACCAATCGCATCAAAGAAATCGGAAGGCTCTTAGGCGGCACCTCCACAGCAATTACACTAAAACATGCGGAAGAATTGCTCAGCCTACGAAGGTAGACAACAGTATAATCACCATTTGTATCAAAGATTTGGGGAGATAAAAAGGGGTTTACGCACATTTTCAAATAAATTAATTAAGGGGGAGATCAAGTGCACAAAAACACCATAACTGTGGCGATTGTTGATGATAATGAAGAATTTTGTAGCATTTTAAATGAGTATCTAAGCAAGCAGGAAGATATCGAAGTCGTGGGTATTGCTAATGACGGGCTGGAGGCTTTAAAACTACTAGAGCTCGAAAAACCAAATGTCTTAATACTTGATATCATCATGCCGCATTTAGATGGTTTAGGGGTTTTGGAGGAAATTAATCAAAATGAATCCAAACCCTACACAATTATGCTCTCGGCAGTAGGACAGGACAAAGTAACTCAAAAAGCGATTCAACTAGGGGCGGATTACTATATCATTAAACCCTTTGATTTCGAGTTTTT
>SKOH01000036.1 GCA_007120165.1 Clostridiales bacterium | reverse complement strand
GGGTGTTCATTATAGTAATTGTCTCCACAGATCACTGTGGCAACCACTTTTCCCTCTCCCTGAAGGTACCCTTCAAAACCCATTGCCGGGCCCTTTGCTCCGCTGATTTCCTCCGGAGGAATATGGGCTTTTTCTTCTCCGCCGAGATTTCCGAAGAACTGATTAATATAGTAGACAATTTTTAACGGTTTCTTCGCCACAATCCCACCTCCTAATATTCCTTGGTTGTAACATTATGATAGCCGATTTCCGAGGTGCTCCCGAGAATGGCATTGAGTTCACACTCCAGGCTGCCGTCGGGCAGCAGACTGCCGCTGTATCCTCCTGCAAGCTGTTCAATGGCCAATATATTGCCGATGATTTTTTCCATCGGCGGCAGGGTTACCAGATGGCTTACATTTCCGGTGGTGACAATGGCCTTCGCATGGGAAGTGGCATCGGTTAAAGACTGGCTCATGCCGTCTCTGCCGGCACACTCGTCGGTTATCAGTACCGTCTTTATTCCCGCTTCCTCTAACAGTCTGCAGTTGAGCATCAAATCGGAATCCGGGTTGCCGTAGCCTTCCTCTGAGACGATTACTCCGTCGGCACCCAGCTGCTTTGCGATATTGGTAGCCATACTACAGGAGCGAAGTTTTCCCTGCAGCGTAATGTTTTCATTGGTCACTACCACCCCTAAGAAAACCAGGTCTTTGCCGTGTCTGTCGTAGAGCTCTTTTATGATGGGATTATTCAGATGCTGGTAGGTGGTGATTTTATCACAGGCCGCCACACAGTTTCCGCTGATCACTGCCCCGTCCAGGACTTCATTGGGATGCAGCAGTGTGGGAAGGGTCTGTTTTGCATCCAATCCGTATATATAGGTATCGTGCAGCAGTCCTTGAGTAATCAGCATCTCCAGATATACCACCTTCGGTAACGCAGGGTATTTTACAATTTCTGCTGCATTGGAGTTCATCTCGAAGGTTTCAATTTCATCGGGCACAGCTTCCCGCCCGCATTCACCGATATAGGCCGCGGCCTGCAGTCCTGCCGAACGAGCCGCTTCCTCATGCTGATGCTGGCTAAGACCCTTCTTCGGTTCCAATGTCAAAACGATGTTGATCGTTTGGGAAAAGGGGCTGTACGCTGCTCCAGGGCCGCTCATATCCAGAACCCCCTCCTGAAAACCTACAATGCTTCCGGTGGTTATAACCGCAGTATTTTTAAATACATGAGAACGCCCCTGCCCCGCCGTGGCCATGGTACTGGTGACGCCCGGAAACTCTTTGGCCTCGCCGAAAACCTTTACCCGGGGCTCTATTACATCTTTTACCGGAATGATCCGCACGGAATCCCCGGGCTTTGCCAGATCCACCGCTGCGCTCTTCAGCCGGTGATCCGTTAGTAAATGATCGATCAGCCCCTGGGTATCAATGGTCAGTCTCCCGGTTTCAAATACATTTTTTTCTCCTAAAACCACATCCGTTACGTAAATTTTTCCTATCTCCAGTTTCATCCGCCCTTACCTCCTATCCGATTCCCAACTCTTTTAACGTACTATTCAGTAACTGCTTGTCCACTTGCTGAAAGTCCGCCAGTACGGTTTCGGCAGCAGGGGTTTTAAGTTCTTTAATACGGCGGTAATGACGAATCGCTTTTTCAATAGTCTGTAACGAGTGAATATCCAGCGGATGGCCCTTGTTTTTTGATGTTGCGAGAACCACGGATCGAAAGGGACTCTCCAGCATTCGCCGGCTGGCCGGCATCGGATCGCTTAGGAGTTTCCCGCCTAAATGGATTTGATCCCGAAGGATGATTAACAGTTCTTCACAACTTTTCCTATGATAAACCACCGGCAAATGATTATTCTTCACCTCCGGGTTGTTGGTATAGATCTTCAACACATCACCCGCCCCCACTCATATTTATGCTGCATGTTTGATAATACAGCTATACTTTATTGTTCTTGCCTTTTATAACGCAATTTCAGTGCCAATAATCTTTTTTTTCTCTATTTTCAGTTAATTTATTTCCTGATTCTCTATATTCAGCTCTGCGGATTAATTGTTAATAATTAAACAATTTGATTATTAACAATTTTCAGTTATTTTCAGACAAAATTAAAACTTCTACCGGTCATAATTATGACGATTATACGACGTATGTCAATCTACCGACAATTTATCTGTCGTTTTTTCAAAACTGGAGAGTAATCAAATTAGGCGATTAATCCATTGTGATATATCTTACCGGATGTCCTGCATAATCCAAAAATTTCTTAAGGCCCTCCTGGGATATGATCACACTGGCCGTATTAACATTCGGATGAAATGTGAGTTTTTCTTCTTTTCGTAAATCTTCATCCACCAGTACAATGACTTTCCGGTCTTCATTATGGATCAGCCCGAATACTGAAACCCCGCCGGGTTCCAGCCCCAAATGGGTCTTTAACCGTTTATCGGAAGCAAAGCTTAGCCGTGTACTTCCAATTTTTTTCGCAATCCCCCGGGTATTGGCTTTTTTATTATGATGTACCAGGGCAAGATAATGCTGATTTCCTTTTTCATTTCTTAAAAATAAATTTTTACAATGCATCGGTTCCATGGTAAAGTCCAGTTTTTCAATATCGGCAATGGTCATTACCGGAGGATGCTCGTATTTTTCATAATCAATACCTAAAGTGTCTAAAACCTGATAGACTTTTTCCGCATCAGTCATTTGATCACCAGTCCTTCTGCTGTATTTTATAAATATTCTTATTATTTAATAAAATTTCTTTTCAGATTATTTAGAAAATATTTTACCATAGTAGATTCTTAAAAGCAAGTACTAATGATCAGCACCCCATCAGACCCTATACCCCTAAACTACGGGAATATAAATTCTCACAGAAGAGTATTGGAGAAAAAAAATCACCTAAGGAATTTATCGAGATCCTTAAGTGACGAAAACATTCATATTATTTAGCATCCTGACTAATGTACATGCTCTTATCATCGGCCAGCTTCATCCTACAGGTAAAAACAAAACGGCTCCCCGCGCCAGGCGTACTGTCTGCCCATATTTCACCGCCCATTTTGTCCACCAGCCCTTTACAAATTGAAAGGCCGAGGCCGGAGCCCCCGTGTTGCCGGGCATTGGAAGAATCCCCCTGGCTGAAACGATCAAAAATCAAAGGTATTTTTTCCGGATCAATACCGATGCCGGTATCGTTGACGGAACATTTCAGTTTCACGACTTTTTCATCGGAAGTCTGAATTTTATCCAGTTTCACCTGGATTTTTCCGTTGGGGGTATATTTAACAGCATTGCCTATTAAATTGGATAACACCTGACGCAATCGGAAAGGATCTCCCCTTAGCAGCGGTATCTCATCGTCGGTAACGGTCTCCAGGGTCAAGCCCTTCTCTGCTGCTGAAATTCTGAAAAAATTCACTGTTTCCTGTAAAATTTTTTCGGGTTTGAAGGGGATATCTTCCATCTTCATTTTGCCAGCTTCTATTTTAGAATAGTCCAAAATATCGGTGATCACGGAAAGGAGTGCAGCGGAACTGATTTCCAAATGGGCTATCAGCTCCTTTTGTTCTTCGTCCAGCTCAGTGGCGGCAAGTAACTGGGTCATCCCCATAAGTCCGTTTAGCGGGGTACGGATTTCATGGCCCATATTGGCCAGGAACTGACTCTTCGCCTCATTGGCTGCCTGCGCCCTTTTATCGGCTTTTATCAGTTCCTCTTCTGTATTTTTCCGTTCGGTGATATCGGAGATCGCCACCCGGAAATGCAGTTCTCCATTTTCATCGTTATTCAGTACCGTGGAAAGCAGCGCCCAAAAAGGAAAATTCTCCGGTCCGAGCATTCGGAGCTCGCACTCCTGATGTTCCCTGGTTTTACCGATAAGCCTTCGACAGTGGTAAAAAACGTCCTGATCCTCCTCTATAATACATCGGGAAAATGGTTTTTCAAGTAAATCAATACGGTCTTTACCGAGAAGTCGGCTGGCTGTCAGATTGGCTTCAACGACGATCCCTTCCTGAGTCAAGGTAAGGTAACCCACCGGCGCTTGGTCATACAAGTCAAAATATTTATTCAGGGAGATATCCAGCTCGGTTTGAACTTTTTGCAGTTCATTGAGCTGCATTTCCAGCTCTATTTGATGAACCTTCAGTTCATGAACTGAACGTTCTACATACTCGCTATCTACATTGCCTATATTATCGGACAGCGCCTCTTCCTTTGCCTGAAGTTTGTCCTCGGCAATTTTTCGTAATTTAAGTTTATGGTCCTTAGATTCAACATTTTTGCTATTATACTTCATCTCTATCTACCTCTCTCACGTTCAGCATATCTTTTAGCCGATAGTACCGGTCAGTTCTATAAGCATAAAGGTCGGGGCAGTCCTTCAGCCTTAGCCCCTATTGCCTATTCCATGCAGGGATCATTTTTTCAGAAATTTCATACAGTCACAGTGTAACATACATTCAGAAAACTTGTTGAAAAAAATCGCCTAAGGAAATTTTCGATCTCCTTTAAGCGATATCCATAAGCAGTATACTTTTTAAATGGGGACCATCCCCTCATCCGCTGTTTCCATCGACCCTTTCAGTCAATTCTTTGCGACCTTCATTTTAACGGTGAAGGTAAAACGACTCCCTACTAGCGTCTGTCATAGCAGCTCCCAATAATTAATATTGAATATTGGTAATAATTATTTTCTTCACAATATCTCCGGCTAAATTTACCTCTTGAACGTTGGTAAATCCAGCCTTTCGAAGATTATCCATGGTGTTTCTGTTGATATTGGCCCCCCAAAGATTTACGGGAATGGAATGGCGAAACAGTTCATTTTATTTACATACGAAATACTCATCCATCGTTAAGCTGATTTTACCGGAAGCCACCACGATTAAATGGTCATTTCCTTCCAGGACGGTTTTCTTATCCGGTGTAATAACGGAACCCTCCCGAAGGATGGCGCCAATCAGTACTTCCTTCGGAAAACCCACTTCTTCGATGGTTTTTCCTTCTACCTTGCATCCACCTTCAAGGACCACTTCAAACACTTCCACATTTTCCTCCTCCAATACCGCCAGGGATACGACCTTTTCCTTATGAATATAGCGCATAATTTTCCTTGCGGTAATTAACTGGGGGTTGATAACGGTTTTTAAACCCATTTTCGGGTAAACCGATGCGTATTCCGTACTTTCCAAGGCATTGATGATTTTACTAACCCCCGCTTCTTTACCGATAACTGAGGCGATCAGATTGATACGGTCATCTCCCGTAGCGGTCACCAAAACATCCGCCTCCCGGATTTCTTCTTCATTGTAGTAGGAATCCTCGTTTCCCCCCCCTTGAATGATCAGAGTTTTTTTCAAATTTTGATTCAGCTTCTCGCAGCGCTGGGGATCGGTTTCAATCAGTTTCGTTACAAAGGACCGTTCCTTTCCGGACTCCAGTGCACCCGCCAAGGTATGTCCCGTCTTTCCTCCCCCAAGGATCAACACCCGCTTAATCAGGGACTCCTTATCATAAAGCAGTTTACTGATATTTCGAACGGCTTCAATGGTTCCGAGAAAATAAACTTTATCCCCTTGTCGAACAATATCTTTATCCGAAGAAAACGTAAATTTTCCCTTTCCATTGGATACTCCAACAATCTTTACATCCTTCGGAAGGTCTACTTCTCCGATGCTCTTTCCGTTGATTTTAGAACTCTCTTTAATCACGAACCCGATCAGTTTTACTTTTTCCTCTGCAAAATAATCCACTTCATCCAAATCGGGAAAATAGATGTTTTTTACCATCTCCTCGGCAACGGCCTGCTGGGGACTGATGATAACATCCAGACCCACCTGTTTTCTTGTAAGGCCGTAGGCGTCCACATCAATACTTCCGGCACTCTCCGGGTTCCGAACCCTTGCAATGGTAGTAATCTTCTTTGAAAAGGTTTTGGCAAGCATGGAGGCGAGAATGTTTCCGTCATCATTTTCCATTAAGGCAATTAAAATATCCGCAGTCTCGATCTTTGCCTTTTCCAGCACCTCTACACTGGCTCCGTTTCCGTGTATAATATTAATATCCACTTCCCTGCGTATGGCTTCTATAGCTTTTTCATCCTTATCTATTAATAGCACGTCCTGATTTTTCTCCAGCAAACTTTTTGCCACGTGACGACCTACATTCCCTCCGCCAATAATAATGATATACATGGTAACACCCCTCTATAAATTTTTCTCAGCTGGTTATGTTTACGATTTCTCTGTTTTCTCTGTTTTCTCTGTTTTCTCTTCTTTTCTTCGGATCCACCAGTCTCCAATTTTCTCTCCTAAGGACGGGGCCAAGCGGAAAAGATATACCCCAACCACAGCGGTTACCGCAATGTAGAGACCCAGAAAAAAACGAAGACCGGTAAGGGCCAGGGCGGCGATTACTACGCTGAATTCCCCCCGCTGCCCCAGGGAAAAGGCCGCTCTTATGGAGCCTTTGACCGTCAGACCGTAAATCCTTCCGCCCCAAAGACCCACAATCATTTTTGCGAACAGTCCCCAAAGAATCAGGACCACTAAGGACACAATATCAAAGCGTACTGCATCTAAGTCGATG
>SKOH01000052.1 GCA_007120165.1 Clostridiales bacterium | reverse complement strand
TGCTGCAAAAGATTAATGAAATTGAGGATTTCTCCGGGGTGGTTTCGATTAAAGAGAAAGGGCATAACCTATATCAAGAGGCTTTTGGTTATGCAGAAATAAGCAACAAAAGAGAAAATAACCGGGATACGAAATTTGGCATCGCCTCGGGAGCGAAGTTCTTTACGGCTCTCGGTATCGGTAAACTCGTTGAAGAGGGGAAACTTTCCTATGAAGACCGGCTCGGTTCAATAACGGAACTTTTTCCAAATTTTCATCCTGATGTAAAAATTCAGCATCTCCTAAGCCATACTTCCGGTGTTCCCGATTACTTTGATGAAGATGTAATGGATGATTTCAGCGAACTTTGGATTGACCAGCCGATGTATTTACTGCGAAGTACCAGGGATTTTCTGCCGCTGATAAACAAAGGGAAAACCATGTTTGAACCGGGGGAGAAGTTTCATTACAACAATGGAGCCTATATTGTGCTGGGGTTGGTAATCGAAGAAATAAGCGGAATGAATTTTACGGATTTTATCAACAAAAATATTCTGGAACCCGCAGGCATGAAAAAGTCCGGATACTTTGCCATGGATCAGCTTCCGGAAAACACTGCCCTGGGCTATTTTGAAAATGAACAGGAAGAAATGGTCAGCAATATTTATTCGGTACCGGTAATCGGCGGGCCCGACGGCGGCATATTTATTACTGCCGAGGATATGAGTCGATTATGGAACCGGGTGTTTCGAGGGGAACTTTTACAAAAAGAAACGGTGGAGTCCCTTTTTGAATCCCATGCAAAAGTCCAAGACGAGGTTTACTACGGATATGGAATGTGGGTTCGAACAAAAGAAGATGAGGTATATAAATATATGATTATGGGCGAGGATCCCGGCGTGAATTTCCGGTCCAGTTACTATCCTAAGATCAATTGGGAAGTAACGGTTCTTTGCAACCGGGAATATGGTGCCGACGACCTTTCCATATGGATCGAAGAAAATCTGATGGGAGGTGTATTATAATGAATGCCGTAAATAATAAAGAGGTAAATAAGAATGGAACCGGCAGGGAGGAACAGCAAATTGAGGCGAATAAAACTGCCTGGGGAACCCTGTCAAAGGATCACTATAACCATTTTAAAATTAAACTGGCGGATAAGGATTTTAAGTTAAACCCGATGGTCGAAGAAGCGTTAGGGGATGTACGGGGAAAAAAAATACTGCATCTTCAGTGCAACACCGGGGCGGACTCCATATTACTTGCACGAAAAGGAGCCATCGTTACCGGGGTGGACTTGGTACCGGAAAACATGCATTATGCCAGGGAACTGGCTAAGGATTTTGATATCGAAAATATCGAATTCATCACCTCCGACATTTTAAAATTAACGGAAGTACACTGGGGAGAATATGACATTGTGATGACCACCGACGGTGCCATCGGATGGCTGCCGGATTTAAATCGGTGGGGAAGAGTTATCGCAAACTTTCTTAAAGAGGATGGCTTTTTCTATTTACATGACTCTCATCCCTTTATGGGAATTTTCGATGAGGAAGGGCTGGCTCGAGGGGAGCTGGTCCCTAAGTATCCGTATTTTCAAATCAGCGGGGATTATGAGGCGACCATCGGCGGGTACGCTTCAGAGGAAAAGAAGGCGGAAAACTATTTTTGGGGCCATCAGTTAAGTACGATTGTCAACGGTTTATTAAGCGGGGAACTGTATATCACCTATATCAAAGAATATGACCGCTGCGTTCCCGGTATGGGGGGAAGTAAAACCGACCAGAATGGACTTCGGTATTATCCGGAACTGGAGGGGAAACTTCCTTTAGTACTCAGTTTGAAGGCGGAAAAGAAATAAATAAATCCTTTTGACAAGAATAAAAGCTCCACATGTGTGGAGCTTTTATCTTAGAAAAATTATTTACATGGCATTTTTAAAGATCTGCATAACTTCCTCTTTGGTAGCTACCCGTGGATTTGTTGCCTGACAGGCATCCTTCATAGCGTTGTCGGTCATCACTTCAAAATCTTTTTCCTCAACATTCAAATCCGCAAGTCCGGAAGGAATACCAATGGATTTTGATAAGTCTTTAATTGCGTCAATAGCCTTTTGTCCGGCTTCCTGCATACTTAGTCCTTCAACGTTAGCGCCTAAAGCAACAGCCACATCGCTCAGCTTATCTGCACATCCGATTAAGTTAAACTGCTCTACATGGGGAAGCAGGATCGCATTACATACACCATGGGGTAAGTTATAGAAACCTCCCAGCTGATGAGCCATCGCATGAACGTATCCAAGGCTGGCGTTATTAAAGGCCATTCCCCCCAAGAACTGGGCATAAGCCATTTTATCTCGAGCAACCATATCGCTGCCGTTGGCTACGGCTTTCGGTAAGTACTCTGCAATCAGCTGAATTGCCATAATTGCTGCAGAATCGGTTAATGGAGTTGCTGCAGTGGAAACGTAAGCTTCAACTGCATGGGTAAGGGCGTCCATCCCGGTAGCAGCTGTAAGTTTCGGAGGCATCGTGGCCATCAGCTCGGAATCATTAATGGAAACCTGGGCGGTTACTCGCCAATCTACAATCGCCATTTTTACTTTTCGGCTGGTATCGGTGATAATACAAAATCTCGTCATTTCAGAAGCGGTACCGGCTGTGGTATTTACCGCAACGTATGGAACAAATGGATTCTTTGACTGATCTACGCCTTCATAATCATGAATTTTTCCGCCATTGGCTGCCAGGAGTCCGACCCCTTTACCACAGTCATGGGAGGAACCGCCGCCTAATGTTACCAGCGCATCACAATTTTCTTTTTTCCACACTTCAAAACCTGCGTCCACATTATTGT
The DNA here is from genome assembly GCA_007120165.1 of Clostridiales bacterium. Taxonomy (GTDB): domain Bacteria; phylum Bacillota; class Clostridia; order Peptostreptococcales; family T1SED10-28; genus Isachenkonia. The sequence continues at coordinate 3,767 of SKOH01000052.1, read as the reverse complement.
CGGTAGGATTCGGCTCTGCACCGTCGAAAATTACTGCCTGCATACCTGCTTCTTCGATTAAGTCCTTTGTCTTGCCTGCCACACCGGTTTTATTAAGATACTCATCTGTTACAATTAAGACCTTCTTTGCATTAAGACTGTTAAGCTGTTCCCCGATACTGTTTAATGCCCCTGGACCGATAAGATTGACTGTTGGAATAAAAAAACTGGTTACCATTGAACTACCTCCTGTTTTTTATAGAATTTCTTAACAAATAGATTATAGCATGTAGAAAATTTAGAATCAAACAAAATTTCAGACAATTCAAAATTTATATATAAAAATTTTTTATTAGACCGGAAACTGTAAAAAAAAACTGGTACTTAGATCCCCTTAGGTTTTGACCATAGTGTAAAATGTAGACCGATAAAGGGTTTATCCTAAGCCAAACAGGGTATATTTTAATTTAGACAGATATATGATCAATGGAGGGTTCGTTATTATCTGCTGACCTTATGGTTTCATATATCCAACTCCAAAGGGGGATTGTAAACTATGCCCAAACAGATTCAACGACTCGTTAAAATTGCGCTGCTCTTGGTAATCTTTTATCTTCTGTATCAGTTATCCTTTATATTTGAGCCGTTATTTGCCGCTTTCGGATTCTTATTTATTCCTGTAATTTTTGCACTGCTTTTTTATTATTTATTAAAACCCCTGGTAGAACTCCTGAAAAAAAAACTGCCCCATACTGCGAGCGCTGCTATTAGCTTTGTGATATTTCTGTTAGGCCTTTTTATTATGGCAGGTGTCTTAGGTTTCTTTTTAGTGGATCAGTTTGATGCTTTAGGCGAGGTAATCATGGAGCAGTACGAGCAGTATCAGGAGGATCCGGAAAGTCTGATTCCTGGTTTTCTGCAGGATTATGTAGATATTGAAGAAGTAGAACAGAATATTACGGAACAGTTAAGCAATGCTACAGCATGGATCCAGGAAAATATCAGTGTGCTTTTGAATCAGTTGAAAGAAATTCCTACCCAGCTGGTTCTGATGCTGTTTTTGACTTTTTATCTGTTAAAGGACAGTAAAAAATTCTACGAAAATATTCGGGAGATTCTGCCTTATGAATATCGTACAAAGTTTGTGGAAAGTGTCGAGAAGGTAGACAGCGTACTGGGGATTTATGTTAAGGGTCAATTAATCGTCGCACTGTTTACCGGGGCAGGAATGCTTATTGTCTATTTAATCGTCGGGCTGCCATTAGCACCGGTACTGGCAATGTTTGCCGTGGTAACATCGGTAATTCCCTTTATCGGACCCATTCTCGGGGTACTGCCGGCGATTATTATCGCCCTCGGCGAAGGCCTCTGGGTGGTGGTGCAGATAATTATCGGAACTATTATCGTTCAGCAAATTGAGAGTGATCTGATCTCTCCCAATGTCATTGGTAAAAAGCTGGAGATTCATCCGCTAACAATTATTGTCCTGGTTATGCTGGCGGTAACCATCTATGGAATAATCGGAGCATTCGTAGTCGTTCCTGCCTATGCAGCTATTCGGGCCGTGGCCCAGGTATTCTACCGGGAATATCAGAATCGCAGAGAAAAAGATTACCATCAGAAAAAACTATAACCCATAGGAGGAAGCACGTATGTTTTTAGATACCGGCTGGAGAGTTGCAGAAATAGCGCTGATCAGTGTCCTAACCTATACGGCACTGATTATATCTCTGCGAATAAGCGGTAAAAGGACCCTTGCGGATTATACCGTCTATGACTGGATGATCAGTATTACCATCGGATCTATTGCGGCGACCACCATTGTTGTGGCGGATACTCCCTTTATTAATGGCTACACCGGTATGCTTTCTTTGATTATCCTGCAGACAGTCATGGCCTATATCTCAGTGAAAAGCGAACGTTTTCGTGGGGTTCTCCAAGGGCGTCCAACACTGCTTTATTATAAGGGGCATTATGTCGAAGAAGCCCTGCTGAAAACCCGGGTAACGAAAACCGATATCTCCCAGAGTGTGCGCCTTCAAGCCGGTAAAACCCCGGATCAGGTAGAGGCGGTTATTTTGGAGAAAAACGGAAAAATTGCCCTGATTGAGAAACTTACCGAAGCGGGAAAAAAAGACCTGTGTCGGGATTTGAAACTTGATTCGGTTGAGGAACTGGAATATATTAAAAGCGATAATAAACAATAAAGGAGACCGATTATGTTTTTTCATTCTTTTTCCAGGATTTTCGAAGTTGCCCTCATCAGTATTTTGATCTATACCGCTTTCGTAGTGTTTTTACGGTTCAGCGGCAAACGTACCCTGGCAAATTACACGATTTATGACTGGGTAATCAGTATTACCATCGGCTCCGTTGCCGCCTCTACGATTGTGTTTGAAGAAATCGTATTTTTAGAAGGACTGGTTAGTATTTTGCTGCTGATCGGCCTGCAAAAAATATTTGCCCATATTTCAGTAAAAAGTGTGAAGTGGCGGGCTTATATTGAAGGCAGACCCACACTCCTTTATTACAAAGGAAATTTTCTTAAGGAGAGCATGTTAAAAACCGGCGTAACGAAAACCGACATTTCCCAAAGTACCCGCCTGAAAGCCCACACCACCCCGGATAAGGTGCATGCGGTGATTTTGGAAAAAAACGGGGCTATAGCGGTGCTGGAAAGCCTCTCCAAAGAAGGAGAGCGGGATTTGTTTTTGGACCTTGGAATTGAGTATCCCCAAGGGAAAAATATCAACGAAAAAAATTTCAAGTAAGAATCAATAATAATCATCAGCTAAGAAAGAGGGGATCAATGTGGTAGTGAAAATGGGACTCGATCATTATATCGAACGGGTGGCCAGTAAGGACCGAACCCCGGGCGGGGGAAGTGTTGCGGCAATTGCCGCGAGCCTCGGCTGCGCCCTGGCTTCCATGGTGGCAAACCTGACCTTTGAGAAGAAGTCTTTTAAGGAACTGGAGACTGATCAGAAAGAGGCCTTTCAACAGGGGTTTGAAGAACTGCAGGACCTCATTCAGGACCTCAATCAGCTGGCGAAGGACGATACCTTTGCTTTCGAAGGGGTAATGGAAGCGATGAAACTTCCCAAGGACACCGACGAGGCACAGCAAAAACGAAAAGAGGCCATTGAAGAGGCAACCAAAGAGGCGCTGGAAACCCCGCTTAAAACGGCAAAACTGTCTCTTAAGGCTCTGGAGCTGCAAACGGTATTTGTCAAGTGGGGAAATACCGATACGATGTCCGACATCGGCGTAGGGATTTGGACCGCCTACGGAGGTTTGGAAGGGGCGTTGATTACTGTAAAAATCAACCTGTATAATTTATCTGATAAGGATTACAAGAAAAAGGTAATGGACCAGTGTGATGAAATTATGAAAAAAGGATCCCAACTTCGGGATCAGCATTTAAAAGAAGTATATAAAAAACTGGATGATTAGAGGTGAGGGAGATGTTATTTGTAATTGATCTGCAAAATGATTTTATTGATCAGAATCAAGGGAAAATGGCCATTAACGGAGCCGATGCTTTAATTAAACCGATTAAGAAAAAAATCAGGGAGTACCGGGAAAAAGGGGATCTGGTGGTTTTTACAAAGGATTCCCATATTGAAGTGTACCAAGGCTCTAAAGAAAGCCAATCTTCTGAAGAAAAGAAATACGAGGAAGAAGAGATAGCCTGGGGCCATGAAATTGTAAAGGCATTGCAGGAAGAATTCAAAAGCAGCGAGCGTTTCGAGAAAAAATATCACGGGATCAGTCCTGATGATTTACAT
>SKOH01000027.1 GCA_007120165.1 Clostridiales bacterium | reverse complement strand
TGTCTATTTCCGGGATAAAAAGAATTTCTACAGCAGCTACCCGCAGTATAGATAAATCAACTTTTGAAATACGATTAAGTTTCCAATCAGTTAAATGTTTTTCCAAAGCTTCGTCTACACTCTGATGATTAGTTAAAAATGCATCTATCAAATGTTCTATATAGGAATCTTTGTCGGATTTTATTAATTGATATTCCTCATTGTTCAACAATACTTTTCGATCAAACTCATTTTTTATTTCCATTTCGTATAAAACCTTCATACATAGTTCCCGTGCGCTTCTTCTACTCATTGCTTGCCTCCTTATATCTTCTGTTCGATTGCTGTTCTTAACCATTTTTTATTCAGGAAAAAGAACCCCTTGTATATTTATATTTACTTTACTGGTTTTAATATCTAAAAACTTTTCAATGGAACGTTTAACATTTTGTTGTATATCCCAGGAGATGTCCGGAATTTTTGTTCCGTATTCTATAATAACATACAAATCAATGATCATTTGCTGATTTTTATAGTTAATTTTTATTCCTTTAGAATAGTTTTTTTTTCCCAGACCTTCAATGATCTCTTCCACAAAACCGGGACTCATACCTGCAACGCCTTTAATTTCTGTCAGGGAAGCTGCAATTACGGTCTTAAGTACTTCATCATAGATATAGATGCTGCCATTATCCACTTTCCAATTAATCATTTCGGGCCTCCTTATATTTATTCCCTCAAACATTAATTATATCAAAGAGATTTTCGATTTACAATAATACTGATTCGTCTCCGGAATAAATAGGTTAAAATTTATAAAAAACAAAAAGCTCAATGTTTATACATTGAACTTTTTAATAGTTAATATTTACTTATCTTCTGAATCCTCAGACTCTACTTCTTCATTGCATTCTGGGCAGTGGATGTTTTCATCTTCGAATAGATCTTCGTCATCAATAACAATAATCTCTTTACATTCAGGACACTGAACTTCTATAGAGTCCATTTCTTCGTCAAACAATTCATCCTCCACATCTTCTAAATCTTCATCAATGGTTTCAACGTAATCCGTAAGCTCCATTTGATTTTCATCTAATTCTACAATGGCATCGGTAAAATCTTCTAAGGTCTCTATAATCTGTAGCAAAACTTTTCCTTCTTTCGAGCTTTCGCTTAATTCCATACCTTCAGCTAAGCCTCGCAGGTATGCTACTTTTTCATATAAATGTTCCATGGTGATAGCCTCCTTCTTAATTTATATTTTCAATCATTGTAACCTACATTCGGGAAATATAAGTACCAGTTCTGGTATCCACTTTAACGATATCTCCTTCATTAACAAAAAGGGGCACTTGAACGGTAGCGCCGGTTTCCAAAGTAGCACTTTTAGTGACATTTGAAGCGGTATCTCCTTTTACCCCGGGCTCCGTTTCCACAACGGATAGTTCTACAAAATTTGGTGCTTCCACTTGAAAAACTTTTCCCTGATAAAACTTCACATTGGCGCTGTCATTTTCTTTTAAGAATTTTATGGCGTCTTGAACATCTTCTTTGGTCAGCGGGATCTGTTCATAGGTCTCATTATCCATGAAATAATACAGATCACCATCACTGTAAAGAAACTGCATTTCTTTGGAATCAATGTGTGCTCTGGGATACTTATCGTTGGGATTAAAAGCATCTTCCTTCGTAGCTCCGGTAACTAAATTTTTATACTTCGTCCGTACAAAAGCGGCTCCCTTACCTGGTTTAACATGTTGAAAATCAAGAACTACATAAGGGTCTCCGTTCATTTCAAAGGTGACACCTTTTCTAAACTCTCCTGCAGATATCATTTTGTATTCCTCCAATTAACGTTAAATTTATAATCTATATTTTGCTGTAGGTGTTATTGTAATATTAATACATTATCTCATTTTACCAGAGGATCAACAAGGTATTTCTATCAGTTTTTTCGGAGTTTTTGATAGAAGCTTATAGCCACTTTCGGTTACGGCAACTAAATCTTCGATGCGCACCCCTCCGAAATCCGGAATATAAATGCCGGGTTCTATGGTTATTACCATTCCCGCTTTCATTGCTTTATCACCAAGGTGATTTACGTGGGGAAGTTCATGAACTTCCAACCCTACACCATGGCCTAAACCATGTCCGAAATACTTTCCAAATCCTTTATCGGTAATGATGTCCCGAGCGATACCATCTAGCTCTTTACCGGTAATCCCCGGCTTAACAGCTATTAGTGCTTTCTCCTGTGCTTCTAATACTGATTGGTACACATTTCTTTGTTTTTCTGACGCCTGCCCTAAAACAAAGCTTCGGGTCATATCGGAACAATAGCCCTGATAGATGCATCCAAAATCTATAGTCACCATATCTCCTTTTTCCAATGTTTTTTCCGAGGCAACGCCGTGGGGCAGTGCTGAACGATATCCGGAAGCCACTATAATATCAAAACTAACCTTAGAGGCCCCTCTGGTTTTCATAAAATACTCTAAATCCAAAGCGATATCAATTTCCCTGAGTCCCGGTCGAATCTTCCCAATAATGTAATCGAAGGCTTCATCCGTAATTTTCGCAGCCTGTTCTATTTTAGAAATTTCTTCTTCAGTTTTTACTGAGCGCAACTCGGTTAACGCTTTTTCTAAGGGAATCAGTTTTGTATTATCCAGTTTTTCATCGAAATTTAAAAACTGCTCGTAGGTTAAATAATCATCTTCAATTCCGAGGGTTACGAAGTTGTAGCTTTTTAAAATATCGGTCACTGGATTATCTCGACCTATTTCAATAATATCAAAGCCCTTTGTTTCTTTCTTTGCCTGTTCTATGTAACGAAAATCCGTCATAAAAACCTGCACGGTTTGTGATAATAAAACATATCCCGCACTTCCTGTAAACCCTGAAATATATTGTCGGTTTTCCGGATTAAAAATTAATATTGCCTCTAATTCTTTTTCCTGCATCAACTTACGAATGTTGGTTATCTCTGTCATATATCGGTCCCTCCTATGGTTAAAATCAGAATATAATTATCATATCACATTTCCAAAGCTTTGAACAGATAACCGGCGGATAGTTTATTCAATCGATTCTCCTTCATAACCTTGATAGAAAGATAAAATCTCTGAGGCAATAAACCGGTAATTTGCTTCACAAGCTCCCTCGTCTTGAAGGACTGCATCCGGGTAACTGATGAGGGAAACTATTCGCTTTCGGGATTCTTTGTAGTGTCCTGTGGAATATAGCAGGATATAGTCGTCCTCTAAGACTACTTCCAACTTCCAACCATGGGGTTCCGAATAGAACTCAAATATCTCGCCTTCACTCCGCATTGATTGTAAAGATGAAAGACTATGCATGCCCAATACATAATCCTTAAAACTCTTTTTGTTATAATTCCTTAAGACTTTATCCTCTTTGTCAAATACTTCTATCACCCCTGTAGCATCCAAGCTGTCAATGTATTCCTCATAATAATTTTTGAAAATCGAATCGATTTCATGTTTTAACAAAACAATACCGGATTCTCCAATGTAATAAGCTTTGATGCTATTCTCGTTGGATTGAACTTTCCTTTGATGAAGGGAATGAAGATTTAACAATCCGAATAGCACGATACCTAACAGACCAATAGTAATGATTGTTAAAACAGTAGCATAACCTTTTTGGTTTGAATTTTTCATTTTACCTCCTTGAACCAATTCGAATAGTGGATTTCAAAGTATGTTCTACTCCCTGCTTATCAAAAGTACTTAAAGAAACTTCAATAATTGTCCCGGGAATAATTTCCCGTACGTTTACCTGATCAATGTCCCTCGCCAGCACATTATGTTCAGTGTTTCGATTAACTCGTAATTGCCGATTTCCTGCATGGTAATACAAGTAAGTATTACGAGTATAGATGATTCTCCCGCTAAAATCCATATAGCTTGTCTGTCCTTGTGAGTTTTCACTCTTTAGCTGTAGGAGTTCTGGAAAATATTCGATATGTTGTTGATCAAATTGGCGAAGATTTTTTTCAATATAATGCAATGAATATTGCAGGTTTTCATTAATGCGGATTTTTTCGATATTTTCCTGCCAATAAGTAATCGATTGGGAGTTAAGGGTGATATATATGAAAACAAGAAGCGAGCTAATAAATAATGTCAGCATCATCTCTAGTAAGGTAAAGCCTTCAGTATTTAGTATTTTTTTGTTTCTCATAGTTATAGCGCCCCTCAACGATACTTTTATAAAATTTAGGTCACTCATAGTTTGATTCGTAAATTATCCCCCCGCTAATGCTTTTTCCTGATGGGTTCGTGACGATTAAATGAAGAGTATATAAACTAGAATTTTGATAAGGTACCGGATTTACTTCCACAAGGTAGTCTTCAAAATAATAGGATTTGGATGAAATATGTTCCTTTTCAGCTAAAAGTATTTCCATATTACTTTGTAGAACTCTACCCATTATTGCAACTTCTTGATTTTCCTTCGATAATTGTTCGATGTTATAAATTCCATTCGATAAAAAAACTGTGGCAATACTCATTATCCCCAGGGCTAATAAAATTTCTATTAATGTAAAACCTTTACGGTTATTCATAGTTATCACCTGCTTATATTTATTCTTCCTGTACCTATGCTCGTTTCAATGATGTATCGTTCCTGTTTAGTATTTTCCACTAATATTCGATTGTATCCGCTGGCTCCGTTACGGTTGAAAGAAACTACATTATCGGTGGTGATGCTGACACTTATATTTGCTGGAATCTCAAAGGTATATACCGGCTCGGTGTTTAGTAAATATTTTCTTAAGGTAACTCGTTGATCTTGAACATCCATCCTATAAGTGGTGGATTCATCGATGCTTAAATGCCGAGCAAGCTTTAAGGTGTTTTCTATAGTAACAACTGTTTGGTAAAGTAACAGATCCTCATCGATTCCCTGCTTTTGGGGTATAATAATGGAAAAGATCAACAGCATGAGCCCCAGCACTAACAATATTTCAATTAAGGTCATTCCCCGGTTGTTTCTCATAGCTTAAGCAAGGAGTCATCATTTATTTCCGTTAGAGTATAAATTATCTTGAGAAACCCATGGGTCTCTTCGTCGTTTATATTCAGTTTTAAGCTAACGACTCTTAAATTTTCAATAGCCTCTAGGAATGCATCTTGAGGAAAGAGGATCGTTTCGTCTTTTGCAACAAAATGAATTTCATAAACTTGTGAGGACGTTGTGTAAAGTTTATTCGAATCGATCTTCACTACTTCATCATTGTCCCCTTCCATTAGTAACTCCTCTTCAACACTTTCCACACCTGTAATTGTCCAGCCATGTTTCGTAAAACCCTTTTGAATTCTTTCCACTACATTTTTAAAATCGAATTTTGTAATGTCTAACATTTCATCCCAATACTGGTCCTGAAGGTTTATTAACTCAGGGGTAACTTCAAAGCTATTATAGTAGTCATACTCTTGATATTCTAAATTCAAAGTGTTTTTTGCATTTAGTATTTCTCTTCGCTGTTCTTTTAACAGGGTGCTCTGAATAAATATAAATACGAGTAAAATTCCTATGACAACAAGCATCCCGATGGACCTATTCATCTTTGAGTCCCCCTTTCGCAATCAGATGTTTTTTTATTACAAATTGATAACGATCCTGGAAATAATTATCATATTCCAGTGGTTCAAAGCTTCCATAATGAGGAAGGACTAAATCTGAAAATAGACTTTCGATATCCGATTTTTTTGAAGTAGATCCTTTTATTTCGATGAGATGTTCTGCCAAATATACATCTGAGATATCTACGTAGGGAATTTCTGCAATACCCTGAATAATTTCTAACGTACGGATCATGTCCTGATGCTTAAGATCATTATCATATTTTTGATTTTTATGGTGAAATTCAATGGCCTCAAGCACCTTTTCACGATTTCCATAAGTTACTTTTTCTGTAAATTTTCCGTGATCTTTATTTTCCTGAAGGATTTCCTGCTGCGAGATTAAGTGGTCCATTTTTTTCTGATTGCTTACATACTGCCAGGATATCACTATGGACAGAATCAGGCATTCAACAATAAGGAGGGTTAGAAAATTTCTACGGCATTTTTTATTTTTATTTTTTTCGGTTAATAGATTCATCAGATACCAAACCTCCCAGAGCTATGAAGCAGTCTTGATAATCAAATAATATTTTTTTATCTACTTCTTTAAACCATTGTAGTTCTGTAAAAATATCGTAAATTTTCACGGAACAAGTTTTATAATATTGTTGGCTGGAATTCAGTATAATCAACTCTGTATTTTGATCAATTATACTGAAACATAGCAAAATAGTCGGGATTTGCAAATAATACTTCAAATAATAGAAATAGTTATTCATCTCGGTATCCAGACGCTCATTTATTTCGACGGACCTTTTTAGAATTGGATAATGATTGTGGATTAATACTAAAGTCAGGCGAGTGTCAGCAGCAGAAGATTCTACATATACTAGATATTCTCTCTCCACGTCAAAAATCGGCACGTTGCTTATAAAACCTGCAAAATACTGATAGGTAGGATTCAAAACCAGTGGATGTATATTCAAGTTCAGGCTTGAGTGATAGATGGCATCGATCTTCTCTTGTGACATTCCCATAAAAAATATTTCTGTGGTTTCAGTTTTTTCATTATACTGAACGTTGTAGTCTAACCCGTAGCAGTTTTTTTCAAAGAGGACCGGTAACGTATTTTTGTAATTAATTTTGATAATGTCAGGATACTTTAACTTTTTCAAGGTGTTTAGGCTTTTTCGATTCAAATAAGTGTGGTGAGGTTCTACGGTTATATGTCCAATATTCTTTTTCAGTCTTTTTTTCTTGAAAATTTCTTTATGACTATTATTCTCATGGAGGTATTTATCATTAGGTCGATCCTGCGGAAGGGATATTTCTCCATGGTTCACCAGTACCCAATTGGTATTATTTTTCCCTAAGGTAATGTATTTAAGATTATTTTCGTAGAAACTTAAACTATGAATTTTTTCCATAAAGCCCCCTCCTAAGTAAGAAGTTGATTAATCTTTGTACTACCGCCGCTACTACACCAGTAAACCTTATCGTTCCAAACCACTTGTACAACACCCTCTTTACCTATCAAAAACTTCCCTTTTTGACTTTGAACAACAGGCAGAGCTCCGAGGTATTTTCCCGGTCCGAAGATATCTGATAAAGACTCCGGCCATTTTTCATAGACACTGAAATAAATATCCATATTATTTTTAATCAGTTTGGCGTTATTTACATCCACACTCAGGGCAGCATTTTCTCGAATATGATAGGTTCTAGGGACAGCGATTCCCATTAAAATTGTCAATATTGCCATTACCGTTAGTAATTCAATTAAGGTGAAGCCTTTATTATTTCCCATAGTATTCTCCTTATATATTTTTATAATTTTTATACCATAAACTCGTAGGAACTGAATATCGGGATCATAACCGAAATCAAAATCCCTCCAACAATCACTGCCATGAAAATAATTAAGGCCGGCTCTAAAAGTGCGATGATTTTTTTTGTTTTTTGGTCCAAGTCTTCCTGTAAATATTCTATGATTTTTCCCAATACAAAACCCAGGTCCCCGGATCTTTCCCCGGCGTTAATCATATTGACGATCAGTGAAGAAAAATATACTTCTTCAGTTTTTAGTGCTTCAGAGAACCGGCTTCCTTTTGAAATTTCTGCGTGAATATTCGTTAATGACTGCTGAAAAAGAGGGTTGTGGTGGTTTTTGGATAGAAAATTTATGCCATAAGATAAGGTCGAACCACTGCTGATTATTACTTGGAGATTTTTCATGAATTTTAACAGGGTCCTTTTTATGAGAAGTTTACTTATTATAGGAGTGTGGAACATTAATAGGGAAAAGATTTTTTTGTTTGTAAACCAGGAAGATTTTTTCAAAATAACCGTTATCGAGACTAGAAGCATCGTGAGGATCAAGTACCAAAACTCTTCAATAAATGATGATACCGTGAAAATAATTCTGGAATACCAGGGCAATGATTCTATTCCATTATCTAAGAAGACGATAAAATTTGGAATTATAAAATTTGTCGTAACAAATAAAGTTACGAAAGACAGCATAAAAAGGATCGCTGGATAATACAACATATTCTTAATCCTATGATAGAACTCCAGATCCTTTGTATAATACTGAGAAAGAGAATTTAACGCTTCTTCCAAATTTCCACTGGATTCTCCGATACCGATGACATGAATAAAAAATGGGGGGAAGATATTCGGATCTAAACTGCTTTTAAGAGAATTTCCATAGTACAGGTTGGAATAGATATTTTTTAAAACCTTTTTCATGATTCTATCATCTGTATGTTCTTCCATGGATTTTATTGATTCCATAACAGATAAACCTGATGAAACCATTACTTCCAGTTGGTTGATGATAAGGAGTAAACGTTCGATTCTCCTGGTATAGGATTGGTATACGGGCTTATCTAAGTAATTTAAAAGCTTTCGGTTTATTTTGATTACCGTATAGTTTTTTAATAATAAACGGGATATTGCATCCCCTTTGCTGTAACCCGGGATTTCACCCTGAATTATTTCTCCTGAGTCCTTTAATATTTTGTATTTATAAATTTCCATGGCATCCTCCTTTAATGATGCTGGTCCAGATATAAAAATCGCTTAAACTCTTCTAAGGAAATTATTCCTTGCAGCAGTAGCCGCCTACAGTTGTTTTGCAGAGAATCCTGATGTATTTTCGAAAGCTCTTCCTTGAATCGCTCTTGACTAAATCCCTTAAGAATTATAGTTTTCACAGCATCGGTTACAACTAGAACCTCCGATACTAATATTCGCTCTTGAGACCCGGTATGATTACATAGTTCACAGCCTGCTCCATAGTACAGGTGCTTTACTTCTGAATCCTTAACAATCAACGATTCTTCATTAGTGGGGATATAAAAAGTTTTGCAGTCTGGACATATTTTTTTGACCAGCCGCTGGGCAATTACTCCTCCCAAAGCAGCATTAATATAATACGGCTCCACCCCCATATCCAGTAATCGTGTTATTGTAGAAACGGCATTTTTCGTATGAAGGGTGCTTAATACCAAGTGACCGGTGATGGAGGCCCTGATGGCCAAATCTACGGTCTCTTTATCCCTTATTTCCCCAATCATAATAACATCGGGATCTTGGCGCAAAACATATTTTAACGTATTTGCAAAGGTGATGCCGGCTTTTTCATTCACAAGAATCTGATTGATTGTAGGAATTTTATATTCTACAGGATCTTCAACCGAAGTGATATTCATGTTTTTATGTTTCATCTCTTCGATCATGGAATAAAGGGTAGTGGATTTACCACTTCCGGTGGGACCACAGCATAAAACCATTCCAGTACTATACTGCAAAAGATTTTCAATTTTCATCAGTTGATTTGAGGTAAAACCCAATGTACTCAATTGTAAGGAGAGGTTATGGCGATTGAGAATTCTTAGGACCAGTTTTTCGCCGAAAATCGTTGGGATGATAGAAACACGGATGTCAACTTTATGTTTTTCTTTTTTATCCAATAAAAATTCGAATTTACCATCCTGGCATTTTCTGGAATCAGTAATATTCATACCCCCCATTACTTTAATTCGAATGACTATTTTCGATAAAACTTCTTTTTCCAATTGATCATACTCTATCATATCTCCATTTATACGAAAGCGTATGACCAGATGATTTTCTTTGGGTTCAATATGAATATCACTCGCTTTTTCTTGGATCCCCTTACTTATAAAAGAATTCACCAGGCGGACGGTGGGATCGTCTGCATGATAACTTTCATCATCTTCTTTAATAATAATACCCGACTCTTTTTTATATAGTTTTTCGATGTCATCTTTTCTGTAATGTTTTTCGATTCTTTGAAGGATTTCACTTCGGGTTGCTATATAGGGGGTAATTTTTCCGGAATGGTATAATTGAAGGTCCTCGTACTGAATTGCAGGGTAAGGGTTTTCGAATGCTACATGCAAGTTGTTCTGGACTAATTTAAATGGGATCATTTTATGTAGTTTTAACAATGCTTCAGGCATATGGCAAAAATAGTCTTCTGAAATCTCTTTACCCTCTAATCGTATAAAGGGTGTATTGGATTGTTGTGCTAAGGCTTTGTACAGTTTTGTCTCAATCTTTGGATCATCTTTCAATAAAGCATCTATTACGGCCTCTTCATCTAAGGAATCTAAATTGAGGCTGCCTCTTACATTAGGAGCTACTTTCAACCTATTTAAGAGCGTTTCCACTGATACCCCCCCTTTTTTGACTCCGGTATGATTAATATATTTATTAATATTCTACAAAAAAAAAGATTTTCCTCTTTTTCTGTTGAAGTTTTTTGAAAATAATATTAATTTTATTGTTTTCATAAAAAAAAGCTGACGAGGCTTCGTCAGCTTTTAATGCAGGGGATTGCTTGGGTTTATTTTATTACCTTCTTAATTACCCGGCGTTCAATTTTCCGGACAAAGTTTGTCCACCAGAACTCTTTACTTTTGATGGGTTTCACTAGAATTGTGGTAAGCCCCAGACGATTTCCTCCAAGAACATCGGTAAAAATTTGATCACCTATGATGGCAGTTCTCTGATTCGTTGTTTCAAGAATTTCCATTGCAGCTAAAAAATTCTTTTTCATTGGCTTTCTCGCTTGGTAAATAAAGGGAATGTTAAGCTCCTTTGAGAAGTACATTACTCTTTTTTGGTTGTTGTTCGATACCAAACAAATATTAAAGCCTAGGGTTACCAATTTTTCAAGCCATTCTTTTACGGTTATGGTTGGCAGTAGCGTATCCCATCCAACGAGGGTATTATCAATATCAATAATCAACCCTTCGATTTTGTTTTTCTTCAGTAAATCCAGATCCACCTCATAAATAGAATCATAGTAATAATTCGGTGTTAAAATCTTCAATGTCTCACCTCTATTCTGCCGGTACTCTTAAGTAACCTAGCGTTCTTCTTTTACGGGAATAATCAAAGCGCTGACTATCCAAACCGCGCCCCCTATTAAGCCGGCATAGGAGAATTCCCCATTGACCAAATACAAAAAAACTGTTGCAACGACTGCAAAAATTAGTCCGTGGAGTAACGGTTTTCTCGAATATTTCATATGTTCGCTCCTTAATTCGCGTTTCAAGCGGATTATTTTCAACATGAAAAGTATACAAAAGGAGCAAAAATACCTGATGTATACTTTGTTTGTTATACTTTTAAATTACTGTTGATATTTTTCAAGCTGCTTTCGTGCTTGAACCAGCTTGATTTGATTTTCAAAAAGTTTGTTCTGCAGTTCGTTAATAATTTTTTCAGCCTTTTCACTTTCCTCTTTACGGGACTTAGCTTCCTCTTTTAACTCTATGGACTCAGTTTCATATTTTTCTTTGAATTTTAACAGATTTCCATTATTGCGTTTAAGTCCCCGATTTTCTTCCTCAAGGTTTTTATGCTCCGATTCTAACTTTTGATATTGGGTTTTTAACTCTTCCAGGTCTTGCAAAGGCTCTTCATATTTACCCTGGGCATTATTTAATTTTTCCTGTAATTTTAAAAGGTCATCCGCCATATTGATGCTGGTTAAGACAGCAATCATGGAGGTACTTAAACGTTGGTTTCCCTTTCGTACTTCGTCCATTTTTTCGTCTACATAATTACCCACTTTTAAAAGATAGTCCTTGGGTTCTGAGCCTACGATGGGGTATTCCTGTCCATTGATTTTAATTAATACTTTGTTTTTCTTATCCACTAATCCATCAACCCCTCTAATATAATGAAATATTGGTTTGTAATTATTATAACACAATACTTCTACCTATCTCAAACTCGCTCCTATATTTTCTTCAAGATTTTTTAGTATTTGCTCATGAACTTCGTTAACTTCTTTTTCTTTCAAGGTCTTATCAAAATCTCTATAAATCAGGGAATAAGCGATGCTTTTATAACCCTTGTCAATTTGGTCTCCCTGATACACATCAAACAACTCGTAGCTTTCCAGAATTCCTTCCAGATACGGTTCAAATATCTTTTCAATTTCAGCAATTTCAATATGATCCCGCAATACAATGGCAATGTCTCGAAGAATAGAAGGATACTTAGGAAGGGGTTGATATTTTTTTGTTAGTATACCTTGTTCCAGGATCTCTTCAAAGTCCAGTTCAGCTAAATAGCATCGGTTTTCCATTCCGTAATTTTCTGTTACTGTTGGATGAACTTCCCCAAAAGTTCCCAAGAGGTTTCCTTGAGAAAATATATTTGCGCAACGGCCAGGATGAAAAGTGGGGTGATGAGGCTCTTTTACAAAATCCAACTTGACGATTTTCAAACTCTTTAACATTTCTTCAATGGAACCTTTAATACGGTAGAAATCCTCTTCTTCACCGTACATTCCTATAACAAGCTTCAACTTTTCTAAAGGCATTTTCCCATCCGGAGTTTTACTAAAGGTTCTACCGATCTCAAAGGCCATCATTGTAGCGTTGCCTTTTTTATAGTTTCGTTCCAGAACTTCCATCATACTAGGCATCAAAGTGGTTCTCATGGCACTGGTCTCTTCCCCGAGAGGGTTTCTTAATTGAATGATCTTTTGTAATGGACTGTCGTATGGGATGCCGATTTTCGAAACACTTTTGGGACTAACAAAAGAGTAGGTTAAAACCTCATATAGACCCTGGGCTTTTAATGCGGTTTTAAGCAGGTTTTCAACCTTTGTTGAAGGATTGACTCCTCCTACGGTAATAGTGGCCTCAGGCATTGTTGAAGGAATCTCATCATATCCGAAAATTCTTGCCACTTCTTCAATATAGTCCACTTCCTTGACCAGGTCACCACGGAAACTGGGCGGAGTCACTTTTAAAATATCACCGTTATTAACCACATTGATTTCTAAGCTTGATAATATTTTTTCTATTTCTTCGGAAGTAAAGCGGGTTCCTAACAGTTGGTTGACTTTTAGTACCCGAAGCTCGATGGTAGAAGGGTGATAAGGTGCCGGATATTCGTCAATTGCCCCTTCTAGGACTTCACAGTCCGTTAAAGTTTGGATCAGTTGACTAACCCGATTGATAGCTGTAAGGGCAACTTCCTTATCCACTCCTTTTTCAAAACGACTGGAGGCTTCCGTACGAAGATTTAAGAATTTACTGGTTTCTCTTATTCGATCGGCATCAAAGTTTGCAGACTCCAGCAAAATCTCAGCAGTATTTTCATCCACCTCAGAATCCAGTCCTCCCATAACGCCGGCTATTGCTAAAGGTTTGTTTCCATCGGTAATCATAGTAGTCTGAGGATGAAGTTTACGATCAACATTATCCAATGTTCTGAACGTTTCCTTCTCACCAGCTTTTTTTACTACAATTTTTTTACTTGGAATTTTTTTCAAGTCAAAAGCATGAAGGGGCTGACCATACTCAAGCATTACGTAATTGGTTGCATCCACAATATTATTGATGGGTCTGACTCCGGCTTTCATTAACAGAACCTGTAGCCAGTCCGGTGATGGTTTAACTTTGACATTCTTAAGGATTCTTCCGATATAGCGATGACAACCCTGCGGGTCATCGATCTTAATAGTGACCATTTCTTCGGTTTTTTCTGCAGATTCCCGAAGTTTAACTTCAGGATAATGAAGATCTGTTTTTAATGTGGCCGCTACTTCTCTCGCAAGCCCAATCATATTTAAGCAATCCGGACGGTTAGGGGTGATTTCAAATTCCAAGATCTGATCATCCAACGCCAGGGAACGATCAAAGGGCACTCCCGGTTCATATTGTCCTTCGAGAATCCATAGGCCTTCCTTCATGTTTTCCGGGATCAAGCTCTTAGAAATCCCCAGTTCTTCATGGGAACACATCATGCCTTCCGAGACCTTTCCTCTTAATTCTCCCTTTTCAATTACCAGTCCCCCTGCAAGGGTTGCTCCTTCCAGAGCTACCGGGACATAGTCCTTTTCTTTAAAATTTGTAGCGCCAGTTACAATTTGAAGATTCTTCGTACCTATATCAATCGTAACGACCACAAGTTTATCCGCATTTTCATGGGGAACGATTTTCTCTACTTTTCCTATTACGACTCCTTTAAAGTTTTTTGATAAGTTTCGTATGTTCTCAACATTGGATCCGGACATCGTCATACGATCCCGAAGGTCATAGGCATCAATATCTATATTCACATAATTTTCCAACCATTTTTTTGGCCCTAACATTTTTCTTCCTCCTTCATTTTCGCTCTAGATCATGTAATTTCATGTTAAATAATAAGTTTATAAATTAACGAAACTGTTGTAAAAATCGTTGATCATTTTCAAAAAACAGACGTATATCATCAATATCATGCTTTGCCATAGTAATTCGATCAATTCCCATTCCAAAAGCGAAACCACTATATTTTTCCGAGTCTATACCGCAGTATTCTAATACATTAGGATGTACCATTCCAGCCCCGAGCAGCTCAATCCAGCCACTTCCTTTACACATGCTGCATCCTTTGCCGCCGCATTTAAAGCAGGTTATATCCATTTCCGCACTGGGTTCGGTAAAAGGAAAATGATGGGGTCGAAACTTCGTTTGTGTGTGAGCTCCAAAAAAACTTTTTGCAAAGACTTCCAGGGTCCCTTTTAAGTCTCCCAGTGTAATGTTTTTGTCAATTACCAGGCCTTCTAATTGATGGAACATCGGAGAATGAGTAGCATCCGGAGTATCATTTCGAAAGCATCTTCCCGGTGAAATAACTCGAATAGGTGGCTTTGTCTCTTTCATAACCCGAATCTGAACCGGCGAAGTCTGAGTTCTAAGCACAAGATCCTCCGTGATATAGAAGGTATCACTTAAGTCCCTGGATGGATGATTTTTCGGTGCGTTTAAGGCATCAAAATTATTTTCCACAGTTTCGATTTCAGGTCCTTCTACTACTTTGAAGCCCATGGAAATGAAAATTTCTTCAAGATTTTCAACACTTTGTCTTAAGGGATGAATACTCCCTAAGGGCATTTTCGAACCAGGCATGGTTACATCAATGGCTTCTTCTGAAAGTTTTTTTTCTAAAGCCTTTGCATCTAAGGCTTCTTTGGATTGGACCAGTTCTTTAGTGATTCTTTCCCGCACTTTATTGGCAAGTTCTCCGATGATCGGGCGCTCCTCTGCAGGCAATTTACCCATTCCCCTTAAAATTTGTGTAATCTCACCTTTTTTTCCTAAATATTTGACCCGTAAAGCTTCCAATTCTTTCAAGTTCGTGGTGCTTTGGATCTCTTCAATTCCCTGTTCTTGAATGTTTTCTAATTTTTCTCTCACTGGAATTACTCCCTTCTATTATCAATACTTTTAAATAACAAAAAAACTCCGCCCCAGGAAAGGGACGAAGTTACTCTCCGCGTTACCACCCTAATAGCACGCAACTCTCCATTTTATTAGATGTTAACAGAGGTCGTGCCACTCGTCAAGATAACGGCCTGTACCGTCAAGATCTACTGCAATTTCAACCTTGATATTCCAGAGGGAATTTTCAGATTTGCTGAAGTGCTCTCAGCTAGACACTTCTCTCTGTATATAACCATGCTAAATCCTACTTTTCTCTATCATTACATATTTCTATTTTAAATTTTATAGTGCATATTATATCACAACAATTGGAAATCTACAATCTTAAAACCTATTCAATCAGTACATTCCCGTTTTTCTCGAGCTTTATAAAGTAATATCCCGGAGGCAATGGAAGCATTAAGAGATTCAATATTTCCGTAAATCGGAATAATGGTTCTTAGATCTGCCTGAATCAGAAGATCCTTTGAGATTCCATGTCCTTCATTCCCGATAATTATATTAATTCCTCCTTGATAATTCAGTTCTTCATAGGGTTTTTCAGCCGATAAATCCGTTGCAATAAGCTTTATTCCTCTGTTTTTCAAGTGTTGTACCCAATCCATCCCTTCCACTTCAATAATAGGAATCATAAAGATTGCACCCATACTGGAGCGAAGTGATTTATCCCCATAGGGGTCCGTAGAATTTTTCGTAATTAAGATCAAGTCTACTCCTGCTGCTTCAGCGGTTCTAATAATCGTTCCCATATTTCCGGGGTCCTGGATATTTTCCAGGGTTACAATAAAAGGGTTATACGGCATTTGATTTAAGAATTCTTCAAGTGACCGTACTTCCTTATGTATCACGGCAATAATCCCCTGGGGCGATTCGGTTTTTGCCATGGAATAAAAGACTTTTTCTGAAACTGTTGAAATTTCAATATCCTTTAACATACTCCACAAGCTGGAATTCTGAAATTCTTTCGCACCTTTATACTCGGAAGAAATAAATATTCTTTCAATCCTCGCACCATGCTCTAAGGCCTCCTCAACAATCCTTTTCCCTTCAATAAAGTATTTTCCAAGAGATCTACGGTATTTCTTTTTATGGAGGGAACGAACTTCTTTAACTTTGGGATTATCTATGCTTTCGATTAATTCCTTCAAATATATCACCCTATTTTTTTTGAATTTTTTTCAAATCCTTCTGGTGTCCAATTACAATCAGTACATCATTTTTTTCCACGATATCCTTAGCGATAGGTGCGATATTAATTTCATCGTTATGTTTAATAGCCATGACATTAATACCGTGTTTCGCTCTTAAATCCAATTCCACCAAGTTTTTGCCTGCCCATTCTTGTAATGCTGATATTTCCATAATACTGTAATCCGGTGACAGTTCTATGTAGTCAAGAATATTATTTGCGACCAGATTATGGGCAACACGTTCTCCCATTTCCCGTTCTGGAAAAACCACCCGGTCAGCACCGATTTTATACAGTACTTTGGCATGAAGTTCTCCCTGGGCTTTTGCCACGATATAATCAATTCCAGCATCTTTTGCGATAAGAGTAGCAAGAATGGACGATTGAATTTCAGATCCGATAGATATGATCGCAACATCAAAATTTTTAATCCCTAGAGAATGTAGCGCCTGTTCATCGGTGCCACTGGCCTGAACAGCATGAGTAACGTGCTCTGAAATATTTTGAATGATTTTTTCATCTTCATCGATGGCCAATACATCATGTCCCAATTTAGTTAATGTTTTAGCAACACTTCCTCCAAATCGCCCACAACCAATCACTACGAATTGTTTCACGAAATACCTCCTTTACTTATCTCAAATACTTATCTCAAAATTCCTAAATAAAAGATTTAGATACAGCTAAAGAGTCCTAAAAGGACTCTTTGTCAAAAAAATCTACTCAAGTGTAATGTGAACTTAAGCGTTAAGTTTTTCTTTAGCAGTACTTACTAATGAAGCAAAACTTTCTTGATCGTTTACGGCCATATCCGCTAACATTTTTCGGTTAATATTGATATTTGCCAGTTTTAAACCATTCATAAATCGTGAGTAGGAAAGACCGTTCAATCTTGATGCAGCGTTAATCCGAGTGATCCATAACTTTCGGAAATCTCTTTTTCTTAATTTTCTTCCCACATATGCGTGCTTTAAGGATTTCATAACAAATTGATTGGCCGGTCTGAAAAGCTTACTTCTTCCACCTCGGAAACCTTTGGCTAATCGCAATATTTTTTTATGTTTTTTCTTGGCATTAATTCCTTTTTTTACTCTAGGCATTTTAAATATCCTCCTTTTATTTATACACTATTAATGATGAAACTTATTTTGCAATGAATTGGTCAATTCTTTTTTGATCTCCCTTTGAAAGAATTGCCATCTTTCGAAGGTTACGCTTTCGCTTTGGAGATTTTTTAGCTAGTATGTGGTTAGCGAAGGCTTTAGCTCTTTTCAACTTTCCACTTTTGGTTCTTTTTAATCTTTTTGAAGCTCCTCTATGGCTTTTCATTTTTGGCATGGTTAATATCCTCCTTAATTTATACTAGGCTTGCTCTTTTTTAGGAGCAAGTACCATAATCATCTGTCTTCCTTCAAGCTTAGCTGGTTTTTCTACGGTGCAAATATCTTCAAGGGTTTTTCGAAACTTTTCCATAATTTCAAGTCCCTTTTGAGTATTTTTCATTTCTCTCCCTCTGAAACGAAGGGTAACCTTTACTTTGTCTTCGTTTTTCAGGAATTTATTTGCTTGGGTAGCCTTAATATTCAGGTCATGTTCCTCGATATTCGGACTTAATCGTACCTCTTTTACAGTGATTACCTTTTGTTTTTTCTTGGCTTCTTTTTCCTTCTTAGCCTGTTCATACTTGAACTTTCCATAATCCATGATTTTACATACCGGGGGCTTTGCCTTAGGAGCAATTTTTACCAGATCCAGTCCCCGCTCGCTAGCAATTGCCTGGGCTTCTTTACCGGACATTACGCCTAACTGTTCACCGTCATCTGAAACTAATCGTACTTCCTTGTCACGAATTTCTTCGTTCATTTGCGTTCCTTTGTTATCTTTAATTGTATAGCACCTCCTGTTAAAATAAAAAAAACGAATAGTTTAGATACTATTCGCTCCACAAAAATTGCTCTACAAACACCATAGCATGGGTTTGTAACCAATCTTTATTTACCTTACGAACCAATGTTGTAAGGTGAGAAGCGAACCCTCTACTTTCTTTTAACTTTTATAAGTATATCAATCCCTTAAGCCTTTGTCAAGGAATTTTGAGGAATGAAACCGAAAAGACCATTACTGGCCCTTTCGGTTAATTTCTTCTAATAAATCGTCTTTGAATGTTTTAAACTCCATGGCGCCTAATTCGCCTTTGTCTCTGGAACGAACGGATACCATACCGCTTTCCACTTCTTTTTCACCGACGATCAGCATATAAGGGGTTTTTTCCAGTTGTGCTTCTCTGATTTTATAACCCATCTTTTCACTTCTTGAATCTACATTAACTCGGACACGGTCTTTGAATAAATCTTTTTGTAATTTTTCTGCATACTCTTTTTGTCTATCGGTAATGGGGATAATCTTCACCTGTTCCGGCGCTAGCCAGGTTGGAAGCTTGCCCGCATATTCTTCGATCAGAATTGCAATAAATCGTTCAATGCTGCCAAAAACCACTCGATGAATCATAATTGGACGATGCTTGTCTCCATCCTGGCCAATATAATTGAGGTCGAATCGTTGGGGCATTTGAAAGTCCAGTTGAATAGTTCCGCACTGCCATGTTCTTTGCAAGCAGTCCTCAAGATGGAAATCAATTTTAGGACCATAAAATGCACCATCCCCTTCATTTACTTTATAATCAATCCCTTTTGCTTCTAAGGCCTCTCGTAAGGACCCAATAGCTAGATCCCAATCTTCATCGGATCCCATGGAATTTTCAGGACGGGTGGAGAGCTCCACATGATACTTAAAGCCAAAAAGACTATAGACGTGATCGACCAACTCAATGACTCCAATAAGCTCATCCTTAACCTGTTCCGGAAGAGTGAATATATGCGCATCATCTTGAGTGAAATATCTTACCCGCATGAGACCATGCAGGGCTCCCGATAATTCATGGCGATGAACTTCTCCAAGTTCCCCCATTCGGATCGGTAAATCTCTATAGCTATGAATTTTGCGATTATAGGTTAAAACTGCTCCAGGACAATTCATCGGTTTTACAGAAAAATTTTGATCATCAATCTCGGTAAAATACATATTTTCCTTATAATGATCCCAATGTCCCGATTGCTTCCATAGATTTTCATTTAGAATTATCGGTGTTTTTATTTCTTCGTAGCCTCTTATGCGATGTTCTTCTCTCCAAAAACTTTCCAATTCATTTTTAATCACCATGCCCTTGGGGTGGAAAAACGGGAATCCTGGACCCTCTTCCCGAAGGCTGAATAGATCCATTTCTTTACCGATTTTTCGGTGATCTCTTTTTTTTGCTTCTTCCAAACGCTCTAGATAAGCTTCAAGATCTTTCTTCTTTTCGAAGGAAGTACCATAGATCCGTTGCAGCATTTTATTTTTCTCGTCCCCGCGCCAATAGGCCCCAGCTACACTTAAAAGTTTGATGGCTTTGACTTTTCCGGTATTGGGTAAATGGGGACCCGCACAAAGGTCCGAGAACTCTCCTTGTTTATAAAAGGAAATTACTTCACCCTCTTCGAGGCCTTCAATTAATTCGACTTTATAGTCTTCACCCTGTTCCTTGACATACTCAATAGCCTCATCTATTGGCAGCGTAAAGCGCTCAACTTCCAGCTTTTCCTTTACGATGTTACGCATCTCTTTTTCGATCTTTTCCAAATCCTCTGGAGTAAATTTATGGTCCACATCAATATCATAATAAAATCCATGGTCAATTGCCGGTCCTATGGCAAGTTTCGCATCAGGAAAAATTCTTTTAATGGCCTGGGCTAATACATGGGAGCTCGTATGCCAAAAGAATTCTTTTCCTTCTTCATCATCGAACTTCAAAAAGACCAGTTCACCATCTTCCTGAATTTCCCTTTTGAGATCTAGCAGTTCACCGTTTAGTTTGGCACCAACAAGATTTCTTGCTAAACCTTCACTGATATCCTTTGCAACATCAATCACTTTTGTGCCTTTTTCCAGTATCTTTTCTGTTCCGTCCTTCAAGGTGATTTTAACTGTTTCCATTATAACCCTCCTTTAATATTATCATCAAAAAAACCTCATCCTATAAATAGGACGAGGTTATACCCGCGGTTCCACCTAAATAGATTTTACAATCCACTTAATAGCTGTAACG